>NZ_CAWQJR010000162.1:0-82428 GCF_963894935.1 Xenorhabdus sp. PB61.4 | reverse complement strand
TCTCAGACCAGCTAGGGATCGTCGCCTAGGTGAGCCGTTACCCCACCTACTAGCTAATCCCATCTGGGTTCATCCGATGGCGTGAGGCCCGAAGGTCCCCCACTTTGCTCCCAAGAGGTCATGCGGTATTAGCCACCGTTTCCAGTGGTTATCCCCCTCCATCGGGCAGATCCCCAGACATTACTCACCCGTCCGCCGCTCGTCAGCAAAGCAGCAAGCTGCTTCCTGTTACCGCTCGACTTGCATGTGTTAGGCCTGCCGCCAGCGTTCAATCTGAGCCATGATCAAACTCTTCAATTAAAAGTGTTTGATGCTCAAAGAATCGTTACTGTTAGTTCGTAATGAATTAACTGTTTCAGTCACTCTTCAAGACTTGAATCTTTTTTGCCTTTCGGCTGTTGATAGTGTCTTGCGAGTGCCCACACAGATTGTCTGATTATGTTGTTAAAGAGCGGTTGCAACCGAACATCTCGTTCCGTGTTGCGAGGCTGCGTATCTTACGCTTTTCGCCTCCGGAGTCAAGCGTTTATTTTCGCTTTCGTTCCGCTGTCCTTCGCGGCGTGTCTCAGCTCAGCGTCGGTCAGTGGTGGCGCATTATAGGGAGTTTTTCGGCCCTGACAATAGTTTTTTTGAAAAAAAATATCGACTGCTGGTTATTGCAACAAATTTGACTTAAGTTGGCAGTTTTTCCAGCGAAATGAAGCCATAATTATATAAAACAGGCCGTATAGACTCACTATTAGCGTCTATTTTGGTGCAATACGCTAAGTTATTTTCTGTCGTTGCGGATAAATTTTCTCGATTTTTGATCAGCCATGCGGTTCTTCGTGCAATTGCAGCACCTGAATCAACCAATCTCGTGCCATTAGGCAGAACCTGAGACAGTTCCTCTGCAAGTAAAGGAAAATGAGTACATCCCAAAATAATAGTGTCTGGTGGTTCTTTCATTCTCAGCCACGGTTTTAATATTTTTTCCAGCTCTTCCAGAGGAATGGTTTCACCGTGCAGCTTTCGTTCTGCCAGTTCGACCAGCTCAGCTGAGCCGATAGCATGAACCTGACAATCCGTAGCGAATCTGGTGATAAGTTCTTTAGTATAGTCACGATTGACTGTTGCCCGTGTTGCCAATAGTCCAACTACACGGTTACAAGTGAGCTTCGCGGCAGGTTTGATAGCTGGAACAACACCCACAACAGGAAAAGAAAAACGCTCACGCAAAGCTGGAAGGCTGACAGTACTCGCGGTGTTGCAGGCGATAACGACAATTGCTAATGGATGCCTTTTCTGGATTTCATCAACAACTTTGACAACCCGCTCAATAATGACTTCTGCCGTTTTCTCTCCATAGGGGAAGGCTTTATTATCGAATGCATATATATAGTGGAGATCCGGCAGCAATTGTCGGATCTCCTGATAGACAGATAAACCACCCACACCGGAATCAAATACCAGAATGGTCGGGCGGGCGGTTTTCTTTATATCGAATGTAGTTAAATCAGAAGTTGTAACTGCCTGTGATGAAGTATTCTCGTCCTGGAGTGCGATAGCCATACGCTGTCTCATAATTTTTATCAAACAGATTAGCTATTCTAGCATGGATTGTCAGACGGTCAGTGACTGGATAAGACCCATTGATATCCCATAGACTGACACCGCCTAATTTTATTCTCTTCGAAGGGGATGTATTAAAATCCTGATCAAAACGCTGCCCAATATATTGATAAGTGATTCCCCAATCGATATTGCAGATCTCCCAGTCTAACTGATACTTCAACTGCTGTTTCGCTCTGCGAGTTAATTGCTGATTATTGTTATCACGTGGGTCAACATACTGTAGTGTTAATTGGTGTTGGAATATGCCGGTATCCATCATTCCCGTCCACTCAACGCCTTTAATTTTTACCTGTCCTACGTTCAAATAGCGGTTATTGGAAAAATCAATCAATTGATCAATATCATTACGATAAATGGAGAAACGCCAGCTAAGGTCTCCGGTTAATCCTTCAATTCCACTTTCCCATTGTTTACTGTTTTCTGGTTTTAAATTCGGGTTAGCTCCCCAGCCATACAATTGCCCAAGTGTTGGTGCCTTAAACGCTGTTCCATAGGAAATAACAAAACGGTAGCCATCAATGAATTCCCAAGCCGCTCCTGTTTGCCATGTCATGTTCCAGTTATATTCAGAATGACGGTCTGAGCGCACCGCTCCTTCAAAAATAAAATCATCTACTTTCTGCTGACCCGTTAAATACACGCCTGTGTTATCAACACTTTTTTGTACAGGAATATAGTTGGAACCAGCGGCTACAGATTCTCTTTTCCAATCTACCCCTCCACTAATCGCACCATGGCCTATCTGCCAACTGTTGCCCCACTGAACATTGTATTGCTTCGAGTCACTTAGCGTTGTGTTTCCCTTATAGATTTTATGCTTAAAATTGTAATCTTTAACATGGCTATAGCTGGTAATAAGCTGAGATGAGTAGATATCCCGATTAAATAGAATTCCTGTTTCGTAACTACGGCTAAATAACTTTCGGGTATCAGTAAAGGATCCATCATAGTTTGAGCGATTATCGTAGCCATATGTCCGGGCAAATCCGCTGAGTTGGTCATTAAATTTATGATCAATGCCCAGCCATAGCATTTTACTCATAAATCCGTCTCGATCCGGCTCGTTGGTTCCTTTACCCGCCACCACATCAAATCCTTTGGTATAGATATAGCTCGCTGCGGCACTCAGTGCGGTATCTTCACCCAATTTTTGCTGGGTTGAACCATTGTAATTCTGGTATCCATGCGAACCGATCCCTGCATTGAGTGTCGTCCCTTGATGCTCTCGTGTTGTGATGATATTGAGTACTCCTCCAATCGCATCTGAGCCATATACAGCAGAACGTGCACCGCGAATATATTCAATTTTTTGCACTAAACTAAGCGGGATCTGGCTAAGGTCAGAAGAGCCTGTAATGCCTGCTTGATTTAACCGAATGCCATCGACCAAAATCAAAACATGGCGTGAATCTGAACCGCGTATAAATAAAGAAGAACTCTGCCCTATTCCACCATATTGAGAAATATCAACTCCCGGTAAACGGCGCAGTACATCAACCAAGCTATTTGACTGCCAGCTGTCTATTTCGTCACGGGTCACAATCGTTACTGGTGCCAGCACAGAAGAAACGGGCTGTTTAAAGCGGTTGGCTGTCACCACCAGCGAGTCCTGATTATCTGCGGCGGAGAAATTGCTCCAGCCAGAAAACACCACCATGAAAGTGGCGGATATAAAAGTGTGTTTTTTATTTATCATGGGAGAGAATGGCGTCTAACTATTAAAGAGCCATGCTACGATGAAGGCAGGGTAGTGTCCAGAATACCTTCCTATCAAAAAAACCGGGTAATGAACCAGAAAACTGGACATCCTTTGTACTTTCCCTACAATGCCGCTCGGAAATTTTTCTTAATGTGATCATACGAGAACCAGATAATGCAGAATCTCTTGCCAACGGAAGATTATGAAAACCAATTGATGGAGAAAGTCCATCGTCTGAAAGAAATGATGGTTTCCTTTAGTGCGCCCGAGCCTGAAGTTTTCCGTTCCCCCGCATCTCACTACAGGATGCGTGCAGAATTCCGTATCTGGCATGAGGAAGATGACCTCTACCACATTATGTTTGATCAACAAACTAAGCAGCGTATCCGGATTGATCAGTTTCCCGTAGCCTGCCAACTCATTAATAGCATGATGCAGGCCATTATTGCGGGCGTGAAAAATAATTCAGTATTGCGCCACAAACTGTTTCAGGCTGATTATCTCGCCACTCGCAGCAACAAAATCATTGTTTCCCTCCTTTACCATAAAAAACTGGGGGATGAATGGCGTGAACAAGCAACCGCATTGCGGGATCAGCTAAAAGCAGAAGGCTTTGATGTTCAGCTTATTGGGCGTGCGTCAAAAACCAAAATTATGCTTGATCATGACTATATAGATGAAGAGCTACCTGTCGCGGGTAAGACAATGATTTACCGTCAGGTTGAAAACAGCTTTACCCAGCCAAACGCCAGTATCAATATCCATATGCTGGAGTGGGCGATTAACAGCACCAAAGACGCCAAAGGCGACCTGCTTGAACTGTATTGTGGTAATGGTAACTTTTCTCTGGCATTGGCTCAGAACTTTGAACGTGTGCTGGCGACAGAAATTGCTAAACCTTCCGTTGCTGCTGCGCAGTTTAATATTGAAGCCAATCAGATTGATAACGTACAGATTATCCGTATGTCCGCAGAAGAATTTACTCAGGCAATGAATGGAGAGCGGGAATTCAACCGTCTTCAGGGAATTGACCTGAAGAGTTATCAGTGTGAAACCATCTTTGTCGATCCACCGCGTAGTGGTTTAGATGAGGAAACGGTGAAAATGGTACAGGGATACCCGCGAATTCTGTACATTTCCTGTAACCCGGAAACGCTCTGCCAAAATCTGGAAACATTGTCGCAAACCCACAAAGTCAGCAAGCTGGCTCTTTTTGATCAGTTCCCTTATACCCACCATATGGAGTGTGGGGTATTACTGGAAAGAATCAATTAATTCTATTGTTACTACCAACCCGTTTTTATCTTACAAACGCCATAACTGATTATTATGGCGTTTTCATAACATGTTTCTCAAACAGTCATCAGTTATGTTTTTCTGACAGAGTTGCCTGTTGTCTGCGCCCTTTTATCTTCCTGTAAAGCCAGAAGACTAATGCAGTTCCAACCACAACAGACAGGAAGTTAGAGCCAATTTCCGGATGGTTAACCCGAATAATTGCGTTATAGGCAAAAAGGCCTAAGAAGAAACAACCAACTGCCAGTTTTGGTAATCCCTCAGCCATGGGATAATTTAAATAACGCTGATGGAGACAATACAAAGATAGTGCAAGTGTGATAATCGGGAAAATTGAAAAAGGTACCAACGAATTAAAAAATGCTGAAAAAGTGCCGTGAGTTGCCAATCCAACGATAAGAGCCAGCAGCATTGTGCTTTTATCCTGGCGATATTGTTCCATCGTGTTGTTCTCCTTTCAGTCGTGTTCAAGGGGTTTTAGGGACAGAAGTCTTAGAGACAGCGGTTTTTAGGACAGTATTTTTTAAGTTAGCCGTTTTTTCCTGCTCCCGCCGATACCAGTAAAAAGCACCTTTGGAAATCATACGCAGTTGTAATACCAAACGTTCTTCGAGACGACGTCTTTTTTCTTCATCAATATCCAGCGCTTCTGCACCCGCACTGAACACAATTGTTACCATCGCTTCGGCTTGTATTTCGGTAAAATGGCGAGGCATATGACTGGCCTGTTCAAGGTAGTCTGCCAGTTCTGCAATAAAATGTTGGATTTCCCGTGCGACCGCTGCACGGAACTCAGCGGATGTACCAGAACGTTCACGCAGCAATAACCTGAATGCATTCGGATTATTACCGATAAACTCCATAAAGGTTGAAACAGAAGTGCGAATGATACTGCCACCTTTTGCGATACGCTGGCGAGCCTGACGCATAAGCTGACGCAGCATTAAGCCGCTTTCATCCACCATCGTCAGCCCTAACTCATCCACATCACGAAAATGGCGATAGAATGAAGTCGGTGCAATCCCTGCTTCCCGGGCCACTTCCCGCAAACTCAGGCTGGTGAAACTACGTTCAGCACTCAGTTGGCTAAATGCTGCTTCAATCAGTGAACGACGGGTTTTTTCTTTCTGTTTCGCTCTGACGCCAGTTACATTATTCACAGCAATCCTGATATACATACTCGACTATACTATGCAGCAAATATATCAGATTCTGCTACATTTGCTGTGATTGTTCTCTTAAAGATATTAACCAATGTTTCCCTGTTTTATATCAACATCGGAAACAAAAACCGTACGCTAATTAGGTTATTACGCCAACCAATGTTAATATAGAGTTGTTATTTTGTGTAAAAACAGGTCTTTCCTCTATGCAATATACTCATTTTGATGCCATTGTGATTGGCTCCGGACCCGGTGGAGAAGGGGCAGCAATGGGGTTAGCAAAACAAAGAAAAAACGTTGCAGTTATAGAGCGTTATAACAATATTGGCGGCGGCTGTACCCACTGGGGCACTATCCCGTCCAAAGCTCTCCGCCATGCAGTCAGTCGTATTATTGAATTTAATCAAAACCCTCTCTACAGTGACAACTCCCGCATTCTTCGCTCCTCGTTTTCAGAAATTTTACGTCATGCCGAAGTTGTCATGAATCAGCAGACTAAAATGCGGCAAGGGTTTTATGAGCGCAATCGGTGTAAGATGTTTGCCGGTGAAGCCACCTTTATCGATGAACATCATGTTAGTGTGCGCTATGCTGATGATAGTGTAGATATATTGAGTGCCGACAAAATAATTATTGCCACAGGCTCTCGCCCTTATTGCCCTCCCGATGTCGATTTCACTCATTCCCGTATTTATAACAGCGATACTATTCTGGAACTGGATCACGAACCACGCCATGTCATTATTTATGGCGCGGGTGTAATTGGCTGTGAATATGCTTCTATCTTCCGGGGGTTGGGTGTGAAGGTCGATTTGATCAATACCCGTGACCATCTGCTGTCATTTCTTGATCAGGAAATGTCTGACGCGCTGTCTTATCATTTCTGGAATAGCGGTATTGTTATCCGCCATAACGAAGAATATGAAAAGATTGAAGGTCTTGAAGATGGCGTCATTATCCATCTGAAATCAGGCAAGAAAGTTAAAGCAGACTGTCTGCTGTATGCCAATGGCCGAACCGGCAACACAGATAAACTCGGGATGGAAAACGTCGGGCTGGAAACCGATAGCCGTGGTCTATTGAAAGTAAATCGGGTTTATCAGACCAGCAATGAAAATATTTATGCTGTTGGTGATGTTATTGGTTATCCCAGCCTCGCTTCTGCCGCCTACAATCAGGGGCACATTGCAGCAAAAGCCATCATGACCGGAGCTGAGAATGCCGAAAAGTATCTGGTAGACGATATTCCAACAGGTATTTATACCATCCCTGAAATCAGTTCTGTGGGTAAAACTGAGCAGGAACTAACAGCGATGAAAGTTCCGTATGAAGTGGGGCGTGCCCAGTTTAAACATCTGGCCAGAGCACAGATTGCAGGGATGAATGTAGGCAGCATCAAGATATTATTCCACCGCGAGACAAAACAGATCCTCGGCATTCACTGTTTTGGCGAACGTGCAGCGGAGATTATTCATATCGGTCAGGCGATTATGGAACAAAAAGGTGAAGGTAATAGTATCGAATATTTCGTTAATACAACCTTCAACTATCCGACAATGGCCGAAGCTTATCGCGTTGCTGCCCTTAATGGACTGAACCGGTTATTTTGATGTTGTTCCACTGATGTCGAAATAATTCCTCATTCTGGTTCGGATCGCCTCTGCCAGTTGCTCATAGCGATTACGCAGAGGTGAGCCGGGACGATAAACCAGAATCACAGAACGTTCCGGCAAGGGATTATGACACTCAAGATAACAGATCCCATCACGTTTTTTCTCTTTGGGGACAGCCAAGTCAGGCAACAAAGTGATGCCGCTCCCCGCCGCAACCATATTACGCAATGTTTCCATACTGGTTGCCCTGAAATGCGTATCTTCTTTGGCTCCGGCCTGAAAACAGAATCCCATTGCCTGATCACGTAAGCAGTGACCATCTTCCAGCATCAATAACTTTTCACCGGTCAGCTCACTCATATTGATCTTATCCCGCTCTGCCCATTTATGTTCTTCATAGACCGCAAGCTTCATGGGTTCCTTAAAGAGAGGAATTTCAATAAATGCTTCCGTTTCTTTTATTGCGGCCAGAATCGCACAATCCAGTTTCCCGCAATCAAGCTGGGCCAGCAAGTTCTGAGTCTGGGCTTCGTGCAGGTACATTTCCAGCTTGGGGAACAACTTATGCAGTTCAGGGATAATCAGTGGCAGGAGATAAGGGCCAACAGTTGGAATAAGACCGATATGTAATGGGCCGGACATACTTTCACCCTGAAGTGAGGCCATTTCCTGTAATACCTTCACTTCTCGCAATACCGTCTTGGCTTGCTCCACCAGCAACATCCCCTGTTGTGTAAACAAGACCTTGCGGCTTGTGCGTTCCAGCAGCATTACGCCCAACTCATCCTCAAGTTTACGTATCTGCCCACTGAGCGTCGGCTGGCTGACATGACAAGAATCAGCAGCTCTGCGAAAATGTCGATACTCAGCAAGTGCCACAAGATATTCCAAATCGCGGATATTCATTCCCAACCTCATTGTTTGATATCAATGATAGAATTGATCAATAAATCATTATATGCATGAGAGGAGAAAACTATCAATTCGTGGTGATTTCAGTTTTTTTATAAAGTTACCTGATAAAAAATGACGGAATTCATTCAAAAAAATAGATAAATCGGACCGCCTCAATAAGCAGGCAGCCCAATTCGTTGATTCGGGGAAATTATGTACTCAGAGGGGTTTCAGTTAGCTGAGATGTAACCTCTGCTTTGCCTCAGCAATAGCCAGCGTTACCTGTTTCTGTGCCACACCACCTTTTGCCAGACGTTTATCCAGACAGGACTGTAACGATAAAATATCGTATACATCGATTGAAATAGTTTCACTGAACCTTTGTAATTCAGACAATGACAACTCTTCCAGCGCCTTACCTTTCTTTATTGCCGCAATCACTACTTCACCAACAATGTGATGTGCTTCACGGAATGGAACACCTTTTGCCACCAGATAATCGGCTAATTCCGTAGCATTAGCATAGCCCTGCTTTGCCGCCTCCCGACAACGGTCACGTTTTATCTGGATGCCATCCAATACCATTGCAGCCATATGCAGGCAAACACGCCAGGTATCCAACGCATCAAACAGCCCTTCCTTATCCTCCTGCATATCTTTGTTATAAGCGAGGGGCAGCCCTTTTAATGTCATCATCATACCTGTCAATGCACCCTGTACCCGACCACATTTACCGCGGATAAGTTCCAGTGCGTCAGGGTTTTTCTTTTGAGGCATCAAAGAGGAACCAGACGTTACCCGATCCGATAATTCAATAAAGTCCGCTTCTCCACTGTTGAAGAAAATCAGATCTTCGGCAAAACGTGAAAGATGGATCATACTGATGCTGGCATTTGACAGCAGTTCCAGC
Source organism: Xenorhabdus sp. PB61.4 (assembly GCF_963894935.1). Classification (NCBI taxonomy): domain Bacteria; kingdom Pseudomonadati; phylum Pseudomonadota; class Gammaproteobacteria; order Enterobacterales; family Morganellaceae; genus Xenorhabdus; species Xenorhabdus sp. PB61.4. The sequence continues at coordinate 73,239 of NZ_CAWQJR010000162.1, read as the reverse complement.
ACATGATCACGGTCTGATACGCTATCTAAACTATTACGGGTTGCAGAGGCAAAACCAAGCCATGAAGCCAGTTGTTCCCGATCAATATCATAAGCCGTTCCCGCTAACGCACCACATCCCAACGGGCTGACATCCAGCCGTTTTAAAGTATCCTGCAAACGGCTTTCATCACGGGCAAGCATTTCTGCATATGCGAGACACCAATGTGCGAAAGTCACCGGCTGCGCCCGCTGTAAATGAGTATACCCCGGCATAACAGCATCCTGATTATTCTCAGCCGTAATCACTAATGCCTGTTGTAATGCTGTCAGAGCTTGCCGGATATCCGCTATCTGATCCTTACACCACAATTTCAGATCAGTCGCGACCTGATCATTACGGCTGCGTCCTGTATGCAGTTTTTTGCCTAAATCCCCAACTTTTGCGATCAGCTGGCCTTCCACCCAGCTATGAATATCTTCCGCATCGCTTTGCAAAATAGCCTCTGGGTTGGTTCTCACTTCATCCAGTAATGCATTCAGCGCCAACCCCAGCTTCTGTTGCTCTTCAGATGTCAGAACACCCACTGTGACCAGCGCCTTTGACCACGCGACAGAGCCAACAATATCCTGCTCTGCCAGACGATAATCAAACCGCAGAGAATCATTAAACTGCTTAAATTGCTGATCAGCTTCCTGACTGAAGCGCCCACCCCAAAGTGCCATAATTGCATTCCTCTTCTTTTTATTAGCCGGAAATTACTTTTTGTTTTTCAGCGCACGAATGCGGGAAGAAAGCGAATGTAGGCGGATAAAACCTTCAGCATGACTGTGATCATAAACTTCATCCTCGCCAAAAGTAGCAAACTCTTCAGAATAGAGGGTATGAGGAGACGTTTTCTGAGTGGCTGTCACCTGCCCCTTATACAGCTTCAGGATCACTTCACCACTGACATTCTCAGCCAGCATTTCTGCCGCTGCCTGAATAGACTGACGCAGCGGCACAAACCAGCGCCCATCATAAACAACGTAAGACATCTCCAGACCCAACTGCTGACGCCATTTAAAACTGTCACGATCCAGAACTAACTGTTCAACACCACGTAGAGCCGCCATCATGATGGTTCCTCCCGGTGTTTCATAACAGCCACGGGACTTCATTCCAACCAGACGGTTTTCCACAATATCGATCCGGCCAATGCCATGTTTAGCACCCAGCTCATTCAATTCATTAAGGCATTGATATGGTGACAGTAACTTCCCATTGACGCCGACAACCTCTCCTTTCTCAACAGTGACAGAAAGATATTCAGGCTCGTCAGGAGCATCTTCCGGCTCTACAGTCCACTCCCAACAATCTTTATTCGCCGCATTCCACGTACTTTCCAATACGCCACCTTCGGTGGAAATGTGCCACGCGTTTTCATCACGGCTGTAAATTTTTTCCAGCGTTGCCGTAGTAGGAATATCACGGACTTTCAGATAATCCAGCAACGCTTCACGGGAACGCAGATCCCACTCTCGCCACGGAGCGACGACTTTCAGATGTGGAGCCAATGCCGTATAGGTACTCTCAAAACGAACCTGATCATTCCCTTTACCAGTCGCCCCATGCGCCAGCGCATCAGCCCCCACTTTCAGGGCCAGTTCAACCTGCGCTTTGGCGATAATCGGGCGAGCCATTGAAGTACCGAGCAAATAACTGCCTTCGTACAATGCTCCGGTTTTCAGTACCGGATAAACATATTCTTTGATGAATTCTTCACGCAGATCGGCGATATGGCATTCTGAGGCCCCGGAACGCAATGCTTTTTGTTCTATACCCTCCAAATCTTCACGGCTCTGACCAACATCTGCGACAAATGCGATAACATCACAATTGCCATAATGTTCTTTCAGCCACGGAATGATGGCAGAAGTATCCAAACCGCCAGAATATGCCAGCACAATCTTTTTAATACTGTTTTTTACCGAAGTCGTCGTCGTTGTCATAGAGGTAGCCTTTTACTTTTATTCACCAGCAAGTTTTCACCAGAAAGGTGCCATGCTGTTAATCAGTCAAAACCGTTTTCATTCTCTGTTATGTCAGCATGGTTATGCCAGAATGCGGGTGCCAACGGATATACCATTAAATAGAGCAATCAGTTGATCAGCATAACGCCAGCTGGCGATATCCACCGGACGCCCCAGTGTTTTTGCGGCTTCCAGTGCTGCATGGACTTTCACAACCATGCCGTCAGTAATCACACCCTGTTCAATCATCTGCTGTATTTCTTTTTCTGAGACTTCAGGGATCTTGTTGCCTTTTCCGTTCAGAACACCGCTGACATCTGACAGAAAAACTAAATCGGCATCCAGTGACTGTGCGACAGCTGTAGCAGCTTGATCTGCATTCACATTCATTAATTTGCCGTCTTCTGTAATACCAATAGAGCTAATAATGGGGATATAACCGATATCCAGTAAAATTTTCAGTAAATCCGGATTACCGGGGGAAGCCATGCCCGTGTGACCAAATTCCTCGTTAAACGGAGAAACTTTCACAACACAGCCATCACCCAAACATAGACCAACCGCAGGTAAACGGTATTTTATCGCCCAGGAGAGTAAGGTTTTATTGGCTGTGCCAGCCAGTGTCCCGGTAATAATATCAATCTGATCTGCTGGCGTTACACGCAGGCCCTGTTTCTTGATAATCGGCAACTGTAATTTCTGCATCAGTTCATCAACCAAGCAACCGCCCCCATGTACAATGACTAAAGGACGTTTATGCGTTTTTCGATATAACTGTAATGTGGAAAATAATCGTACCAGCGCTTCATCACTATCTAATAACACCCCACCCAGCTTGATAACTAATGGCTCCATCAGATTTATCCTCTGTCGGTATCAAATAATTTCTGAAATAAAAAAGCTCTGAATTCAAAACACCTTGAATTAAAGTAACGCCTGAGTTTCTTCGAACCCGAAGCGAATATTCATACACTGCACTGCCTGCGCTGCTGCACCTTTCAGAAGATTATCCTCAGCCCCGACAATAATCAGATGCTGCCCTTGTACAGCAAAACCAATATCACAGAATGGCAACCCGACGACCCCTTTCAGGGCAGGAACACCTTTTTCATATAACCGAATAAGTGGCTTATCGTGATACGCCTGTTGATATGCATGCCTGACTTGTTCTTCTGTGATACCGGCTTTCAGCTTGCAGGTAATCGTAGCTAAGATCCCTCGCGCAAAATTGCCCAAATGGGGGGTGAAAATCACATCTATCCCTAAATGTGTAGCAATTTCCGGCTGGTGGCGATGATTGAAAACACCATAAGGCTGCAAACTGACTTCACAAAAATTGTTATTTATCGACGCCTTACGCCCGGCCCCACTTACACCACTAACAGCATTAATAACGGGCCATTGCTCTGTATCCAGCAAACCAGCTTCCAGCAGTGGTTTCAGCGAAAGCTGTGAAACCGTAGGGTAACAACCCGGAACCGCGATCAGCTGAGCTGTTTTAATTTTCTCCGCCTGCCATTCCGCCAGCCCATATACCGCCTGCTCAAGCCAATCGATATTTTTATGCTCAAATCCGTAGTATTCTGAATAAAACAGTGTATTTTGTACGCGATAGGCACCAGATAAATCAAATACGATACAACCTGCCTGTAGAAATTCCGGAGCAATGTCATGGCTGACTTCGTGTGCGGTAGCAAGGAAAACAATATCAATACCGCTTGCGGCTTCAGCCACATCAGTTAACGGCTGTAAAGGTAAATCAAGGGTTCCTTTATACTGTGGGTAAAGTTCTGACAAGCACTTTCCGGCATCAGAGCTTTGAGCTGAAACCATCAGACCCGCAAGATGTATATAAGGATGGCGTTGCAGACATGCTGCTAACTCTGCTCCGGTATAGCCACTGGCACCAACTATCAGCGTATTAAGCATGGGATTTATTCACCTTGTATTAACCCAATGTATTGTATTAACCCAATGTAGTAACCCGATTACACAATTGAATTTATATTCAATTAAATTGCATTAATATTGATACTATCTTGAATAAGGGCTGTCAACAGTGAATATTAAATTACCTACGTTTATTGAGTTATATCGCCAGCTTATCGCAGCACCTTCCATCAGTGCCGTGGACGAGGAGCTAGATCAAAGTAATGAATCGGTTATCTCTCTATTGGCTGACTGGCTGAAACAGATTGGTTTTGAAATTGAGGTTCAGCCTGTGCCGGAATCTCGCGGAAAATTTAATATGCTGGCAACGTTAGGGAGTGGCTCTGGAGGGTTACTCTTATGCGGTCATACAGACACTGTGCCATTTGATGCCGGGCGCTGGACTCAGGATCCATTCACACTGACAGAACGTGATGGCAAATTATACGGACTGGGAACTGCTGATATGAAAGGCTTCTTTGCCTTTATCATTGATGCAATACGAGATATTGATATTAGTAAGCTGTCTCATCCACTCTATATTCTGGCAACCGCAGATGAAGAAACCTCTATGGCTGGTGCCCGATATTTTGCCGCAAACGCAACTATCCGACCTGATTTTGCCATTATTGGCGAACCGACATCACTACAACCAATCCGCGCCCATAAAGGGCATGTTGCCCATGCTATCCGTATTGAAGGGAAATCCGGCCACTCCAGTGATCCGGCACGGGGTGTTAATGCTATTGATTTGATGCATGAATCCATCACACAGTTGATGAAATTACGTCATACCTTGCAGGAGCGTTACCATAATCCGGCTTTCGCCATTCCCTACCCCACCATGAATTTTGGTCATATCCACGGTGGTGATGCAGCTAACCGGATCTGTGCCTGCTGTGAGCTGCATATGGATATTCGCCCGCTACCCAGTCTGACATTACAGGATTTGAATGAAGCACTGAATGAATCACTGGAACCCGTCAAGCAGCGCTGGCCGGGACGCCTGAATGTAACAGAACTTCATCCCCCCATTCCCGGTTATGAGTGCCCGACCAATCACAAACTGGTCGGTGTCATCGAAAGACTATTAGGAACAAAAGCAGAAACCGTCAATTACTGTACGGAAGCGCCTTTTATTCAGCAACTCTGCCCGACAATAGTTCTGGGACCGGGCTCCATTGAACAGGCCCATCAACCTGATGAATATATAGAAGTGTCGATGATTGAGCCGACAAGGAAACTGATCGCCCAGATTGTGGAGCATTTTTGTTTGGGTGTGGGTTAATCTTATCCAAGATAACTTAATATCCTCCCCAGCCTGAAGGCTGGGGACTCCTGCTCACCTTATATTCCACGCCTGAATGCCAAAATTTTACGGCACACTGGATAAATACAATAAACTGACTAATATTAATTAGCCAATGGATAACATCATGAAATAAATCACAAAATAAATGTAATAATCACGTGCAGAATGACGGGTATATGAAAAAAAAGAAAATTTTAATAATCAGAATAGATTTTCTTGGAGATATGATATGTACAACACCTTTAATCCATACCATAAAGAAAACGTATCCAAATGCTGAAATTCATGTTTTAGCCAATAAATATAATGCTCCGGTGCTGGATAGAAATCCTGATATTTCATTTGTTCATACTTATGTTTATAGCAAAAATCGTGAACGCAATGTACATCCCGGGATATTAAATTCATTGATAAATAGGATTGCTCTTATTTTCCGGCTGAGAAAAATGAAATTTGATATTGGAATAATTCCGAATGGTGGATTAAATAAAAATAGCATCCAGTTTATTCGACAATTAAATATACCCGATTGTCGCTGGCACACAAAGGAAAGTGAATTTGATGATAGAGATCCCAATCATGTCACTCATAGGCCAATAAAACATGAGATTTTATCTGGATTTGACTTGATCCCCGAAGTTGAAACACCCAAGATCAATACATTAAAACCCTATGTTTATCCTGATCCAATTTTACGTGAGGAATGGATGAGAAATATAGGACAGGGAAATAAACCTAAAATAGGTTTGTTTATTTCTAACAAATCAGCAAACAGAAAATTGGATATAAGTAAGTGGGCTGATTTAGTAAAATTGATAGGAAATGAAGCTAATTTTTTTATTTTCCATGACCAAAATGAAGAAATAAAAGAACAATACTTTACTGCTCTTTCAGTTCATTATCTTAAAACAGAGCATGTTCAAGATATGATTGCAGCTACTAGCTGCATGGACATTATTGTTTCAGCCGATAGCGCTCCAGTGCACCTAAGTTCAGCATTACAAATACCTGTGGTCTCTTTGTTTGAAAATAGGCCTGAAAAATATTTACGCTGGCATCCTATTAATGTTGAAAATATCCTTTTAAAAGAAGGAAGTATAGTAAATGATATTGATGTGAGAAAAATATGTGATGCCGTCAGTTTTTTACTGAAAAAATGTTACAGCCTCTCTCTGTCTAGTGACAGCTATAGTTAATTATTTATTGGTATGTTAAGTCAATTGATTCCCCTTAATCGTAAAAAGTAAAGCAACAACAACTTAAAGCAGCATCCGTGCCATTGCTGCTTTTGTCAGCAACTATCCTCTATACCGAACAGCTTCCACGTAGCAGTTTGTACAGATACCTTTCCCAACATGAATTTCTTTCCTGATCACACTGAATATTCCTCACTGGAAATAAGCCATTTCCTAATTGACTAAAAATCCCGCTTCGCTCATTCTATTTGGACGTCTAAATGGATAGACATATAAACATTTAAGCATCTAAATATAATCGGAGAAAAACTCCGTTCGTTCACGAGGGTACAGGGTATGAGTTTCTTTCACGCTAATCATCAAGAGGCACTAAATCAGAATCTGGCTGAACTTGAAGGTCAAATTCGTGTTTCCTTCGAATTTTTTCCACCCCAAACGGCTGAAATGGAACAGACCCTGTGGAAGTCCATTGACCGTCTAAGCAAACTTAAGCCTAAGTTTGTTTCCGTGACTTATGGAGCTAATTCTGGTGAGCGTGATCGTACTCATAGCATCATTAAGGGCATCAAAGACAGAACAGGCCTTGAAGCTGCGCCTCATCTAACTTGTATTGATGCCAACCGTGAAGAATTGTGTAACATCGCCCACGATTACTGGAGTAGTGGGATTCGTCATATTGTGGCCTTGCGTGGCGATTTACCAAATGGCAGCAGTAAACCTGAAATGTACGGCGCTGATTTGGTTGAACTCTTAAAAAAAGAGGCTGATTTTGATATTTCCGTGGCGGCTTATCCGGAAGTCCATCCCGAAGCAAAAAGTGCGCAATCTGACCTGATTAACCTGAAAAGAAAAATTGATGCCGGTGCTAATCGCGCTATTACTCAATTCTTTTTTGATGTGGAAAGTTATCTTCGCTTTCGTGATCGCTGTGTTTCAACAGGAATTGATGTAGAAATCGTGCCGGGCATTTTGCCTGTCTCTAACTTCCGTCAGCTACAGCGGTTTGCGACTATGACTAATGTTCGTATCCCAAGCTGGATGACCAGAATGTTTGAAGGATTGGATGATGATCCTGAAAGCCGCAGCTTAGTGGGCGCTTCAATTGCAATGGATATGGTGAAAATTCTGAGCCGCGAAGGAGTAAAAGATTTCCATTTCTATACTCTGAACCGAGCGGAATTGAGTTATGCAATCTGCCATACATTAGGGGTTCGCCCTTGTTGAATTCCATTTCCGCCGAACTCTTTAGTTCGGCGAAGACAAAACGTCCTTACTGATTACAATCAAACGGTGACGATGTAAATCTGTGTCTCTTCCCCAACAAAACGCATCCCATTTATCAAGAAGTTCATCCATACTGGTTACCGCTGTGAGTGGGCGATCTATTTCTCCACCATCAGAAATATAAACGTGATAACCAACAGACATAGACCAAGCGATCATAATTTGCCAAAAACGTTTACCATCACCTGTCTGCTCTTCATCTGTCACGATAATCCTGTAATTATCTAACAAGAATCTGAAAAAACGCCGAGGAAAACCACTGACAGCATCCTGATGTTCAGGGCTGAAAGTACGCCAGACCATGATTTGAGTACAGGTTTCTTTATCAACAATAATGTCGTTGCGAAAAATCAGTTTGACGGCGTAAACCGTTTCGGGTTTATCACCTGATGTGATCATACGGTATTGCGCCTGCTTTAATGACTTTACAAAGCGATATCCATGTGGAGTCACAAAATCAGGCAAAATAAAATCTTTTGCGCCATTTTCAAGAAAAGAAACCGTATGTTCTACGTTTTTTTCAGAAATACGTAGTTTACGGTTAAAATCTACGTCTGCTATCAAATACGGCATCGAAATACTCTGTCCTTCATGACTGTTGTTATTCATATTTTGCCCCTCACACTGGACAAGTTGGTTTTAAATCATACAGAAATTTGAGCAATTTCCCATCAACATATCCTGTTATTTCTGGAAGTAAACCAAAACATAAATCCAACAATAATAACCATACTAACAATATTCAGGATATACCACCCAGCCTGATCGCTCATCACCATACCCACTGACAGAGAAGCAAGCATATTGGACAGATAGGTAATAAGCGAATTCACTCCCTGTAATTTATGTTTGAATGGACTCCCGATACAATAAGCAAAACCGGACAGTTTCCCATCCGGTTTCACCTTTTTTCTCATCAAGAAAACGAAATACTAACCTGTATTGCGCATCCCCGCCGCAACCCCTGCTATTGTTACCATCAGCGCCAGTTCTACGCGAGGATCAGGCTGTTCCTGCTGGCGGGAGCGTTGTAATAGCTCTGCCTGTAAAACATTCAGCGGGTCTGTATAAACATTACGCAATGCGATGGATTCAGCTATCCACGGCAGATCCGCCATCAGTTGCCCATCACGTGAAACGGCCAGAACAGTCTCGATATCGGCTAAAAGTTGATTACGCAGTTTCGTACCCAGCGACCACAGTTTTTTATCAACCAGACGTTGGTCATAATATTCTGCCAGCCATAAATCAGCCTTGGCGAAAACCATCTCCAGCATAGCGATACGCGTCGTAAAAAATGGCCAGTCACGGGACATTTCAGACAAAGTATCCTGCTGACCAGCCTCTATCACATGCTGTAATGCAGCCCCCGCACCCAGCCATGCCGGAAGCATCAGGCGGTTTTGCGTCCACGCGAAAATCCATGGAATAGCGCGCAGGCTTTCTACTCCACCTGTCGGGCGACGTTTGGCAGGGCGCGAGCCTAACGGTAATTTAGCCAGTTCCTGTTCAGGAGTTGCTGAACGAAAATAAGGTACAAATTCCGGCTGCTCGCGGACGTAATCACGATACATATCACAGGAAATATCGGAAAGCGTATCCATGATCTGCTTCCATTCAGGTTTCGGCTCTGGCGGTGGCAATAAGTTCGCCTCCAGAATGGCGCTGGCGTACATTGCCAGACTACTAATCGTCACCTGTGGCAAGCCGAACTTGAAGCGGATCATTTCTCCCTGTTCTGTTACACGCAACCCTCCTTTCAGGCTGCCAGGCGGCTGAGAAAGTAATGCCGAATGTGCCGGAGCACCACCACGCCCGATTGTTCCTCCCCGGCCGTGAAACAGTGTCAGTTTCACACCTTCTTTTTCACACACTCTGATCAGTGCATCCTGAGCACGATACTGTGCCCACGATGCTGCCATCACGCCCGCATCTTTTGCTGAGTCAGAATAGCCAATCATGACCATTTGTTTATCCTGAATCAGTTCACGATACCATTCGATATGGAGCAACTGCTGGATCACACTTTCCGCGTTATTCAGGTCATCAAGCGTTTCAAACAATGGTGCTACAGGTAATGACAATGAACAGTCCGCTGCTTTCAGCAGTAATTTCACTGCTAGTACATCTGAAGGGACTTTCGCCATAGAAATAACATAGGCAGCAATCGCATCCGGTGGCGATTCTGCAATGACTTTACAGGTTTCCAATACTTCCTGAGTTTCTGCACTTGGCTGCCAGTGACGGGGAATTAGCGGGCGTTTCGAATTCAGTTCACGCAACAAAAAGGCTTGTTTCTCTGTTTCTGACCAGCTCGCATAATCGCCCATTTCCAGATATTGGGTCAGCTCGGCAATAGCATCGGTATGACGGGTACTTTCCTGACGAATATCGATACGAACCAGTGACAGACCGAAACAACGGATACGACGCAGAATATCCAGCAACTGACCATCGGCGATAATTTCCATACCGCAGGCTTTCAGGGACTGGTAACAGGCATAGAGCGGCTGCCATAATTGATCGTTATGCAGCAATAAATCTGCCGGAGGGATAACCTGTTCACCTTTCAGGCGTTTTTCCAGATAGGCCAGCGTGTTATTTAATTGAGTACGCAACTGTTTAGCAATTTCACGATAAGGCTCGATAACCTCATCCCCCCCTGCCAGCTGACGTAGCTCTGGCGTGCATTCCGACATCGAAAGCTCGGATACCAGAACCTGAATATCCTTCAGAAACAAGTCAGCGGCTTTCCAGCGGCTAAGTAACAGCACATGGCGGGTAACTTCTGCGGTGACGTTAGGATTTCCATCCCGGTCGCCACCCATCCAGGAAGTAAAACGGATTGGCACCGCTTCCACCGGTAAGCTGTAACCGATAGATTCTTCTAGTTGCTCATTGAATTCACGCAAAAACGCTGGAACACCTTCCCACAGGCTATTTTCCACTACCGCAAAACCCCATTTGGCTTCATCAATCGGGGTAGGACGGATTTTGCGGATTTCATCGGTATGCCAGGACTGAGCAACCAACTGGCGTAAACGACGCATAATATTGTTATGCTCGTAATCAGCCAAATCATCATGATCCAGTTGTGCCAGACAGGTATTCACTTCAACCAGTTTATGGATCAGAGTGCGACGGGCAATTTCTGTCGGATGCGCGGTCAGCACCAGTTCAATGGAAAGTTCATTGACCGCCTGAACCAAATCATCATTATTGAAGTTTTTACTTTTCAGCCGTTCAAAGAGCGCTGCTAATGCAACCGGGTTACTGGCTGCTTCACCATGCGGTGAGATGCTGTGATATTGTTCAGCAGCATTGGCCAGATTAAGAAACTGGTTAAACGCTCTGGCAACCGGCAGTAATTCATCATTAGATAAATTTTGCAGTGTCGATAACAGTTGCTGGCGATCAGCGTCGTTTCCGGCACGGGATGATTTGGATAATTTCCTTATCGTTTCAACTTTATCAAGAATGTCCTTGCCCTGAGCTTCTTTGATCGTGTTTCCCAGTATCTTACCAAGCATACTGACATTACTTCGCATTGCGGAATATTGTTGATTCATGTGAGTCCTGACCTTGTGTTGCTGTATGCATATTTACCCTTCGCCTTTCAAGCTGCCTCTTTGTTGGCTGCGCTCATTCACCCCGGTCACATAGTTATCTATGCTCCCGGGGATGATTTCCCTTGCCGCCGCGATGCAACTTGAAATTCATTGGGTATATTTAATCTACTATTCATATCAGAAAACAAACAATTTGGGCGGATTTTATGAAATTTTGCTCAAAACTTTCTTTAACCTGAGTCAGACTATTGGCTTTGAAAATTCCCAACAATGAAGGAAAAACAACGAACTGTTGCTGGTAAATGGGGGCTACTTGAGCCTGCTCCAATCAAAAATAAAAGATGGAACAGGCATAAATCAAATATTCTGATAGAAAGTGCGGATTACTATAAAAGTTGCGATAAACGATTCAAATCTGACTGAATCGCACCGGCCGTGACATCACGCCCTGCGCCCGGGCCACGAATGACCAGAGGGTTATCACGATACCAGCGGCTTTCTATGGCGAACACATTATCCCCCGGTAATAACGAAGCTAAAGGATGTTCTGAACGCACCGCTTCTACTCCTACTTTAGCCTTACCTTTGGCATCAAAGCGCGCCACATAACGCAGTACCATGCCCATTTCACGCGCAGCTTCCAACCGTTTCTGCATTTGCTCATTAATCGCAGAGCTGTTTTCAAAAAACTCGTCAATCGAGCCAACGCTGGCTTCTTGTGGTACAAGTGATTCTATCCGCACCTGATCCGGCTCAATCTCATAGCCAGCCTCACGAGCCAGAATCACTAGCTTACGCATCACATCCTGACCTGAAAGATCAATGCGGGGATCAGGCTCTGTTAGCCCTTGTTGCCATGCCTGTTCCACTAGATCGCTGAAAGGAACTGTGCCATCAAACTGGAGGAACAGCCACGATAGTGTGCCAGAGAAAATCCCACTGATAGACAGGATCGTATCGCCGCTTTCCCGCAAGTCCCTGACAGAATAGTTAATGGGTAACCCTGCACCAACAGTTGCGTTATATAACCAGTGGCGGCCTGTTTTTGTAAAAGCATCCCGAATCATACGATAAGTATTACTGTCAGAGGCACCAGCAGCCTTATTAGCGCTAATCACATGGAAACCATAACTGGCAAAATCGATGTAGTTACCCGCCAACTCTTCACTCGCCGTCACATCAAGTACGACCAAATCATCATAAGGGTGTGCCCGCATCCACAAAAACAGTTCATCATCTGCATGAGTGGTGGCTTCATCATTGAAAAATGCCAATGCCCGGCTTGCATCAATCCCCTGATAATTCAGCAGGCTTCGGCGACTATCAACAATGCCTGCCAGAATGAATTCAAAATCACTGCGCGCCGAGATATTTTTCTGTTCACGCGCAAACAGCTCCAGCCAGCGTGAACCAATATTACCTTTTCCAAACAGAACCAAACCGATCTGTTTTTCTGCCCGGAACAAACTCTGATGTAGTCCCTGAATCAGATGAGATGTCTGGCCCAAGCGCAGTACAGCAACCAGACTGATATCATCTTCAGCATGCCAAATAAACTCAACCGGCTGGTCTTTAAGCTGCTGATAAAAACGGTGGCTATGCAACGGATTTTTACATACTCCTGCCCCGACCAACGCCACCAGCGAAAACCCTTCGCGCAAGGAAAGTTTTCCCGGCAAAGAGGCATCCTGTAATACTTCAAGGGCACTGTTAACTATTTCAGAGGTATAACAAAGCTGAATCAAATTGCAGTCAGTATGCAGCCCTGTCGCCAACGGCCTGATTTGGGCGCGCTTCAGCAATGAGTCGATATCTTTATAAGTTTGTTTAAAATCGAGGGCCGAAAAAAGGTGTAACTCAATCAGGCAGACATCATCGTGGCTGGTCACAATTTTTGCTCCCATCCCTGATGCCAGCACCCGTTCAATACGGGTAGAACCCTGTTCAGGCTGGTAACTGCAACGTAATTGCAAATCGATATCACTGAGCGAAACAGGCTGTAATGTTCGGGTATGAAGTACAGGAGCAGCCAGACGTGCCAGTTCACTGGCTTCATCCAGACGCAATAGTGGCAACAGGCACGCATCGCTGACTTTACGTGGGTCGGCACTGTAAACCCCGGCCACATCACTCCAGATTGTTACTTTTTTAGCACCCGCCAATGCCCCAACCTGAGTAGCAGAATAGTCACTGCCATTGCGCCCTAATAGTACGGTTTCTCCTTTGTTGTTACTGGATATGAAACCTGTCACCACCAGACGCTTATCAGAATTCTCAACTAATAACTGGCTCAATAAAGGCTGGGATAAGATAACATCAACCTGCGGCTGGGCTGCCCGTTCAGCCCGCAGGAACTGACGCGCATCCAGCCATGCACTGGAAATACCCTGAGATTCAAGCACTGCGGCCATCAGGCGTGCGGACCATATTTCGCCATGACCAACAACTTCAGCGTAGGTAATATCACTAACCGGTTTATCCAGTAATGCACTCAGCCTTTCCAAATCAGCAACAAAATCTGCGATCAGTGTTTCGGCGACAGCTTCTGGCAACAGTCCCCGGATTAATTCCTGCTGATAACGCCGTAAGGCCTGCTGAACCTGATGCGCTGAAATACGATCATTCTGGCTCAATTTCAGCCAGTCAATCAGCTGGTTCGTCGTACTCCCCGCCGCCGATACCACCATCAAATCACCCGGCTGGCTGTAGTTCGCCATAATATCCGCAACCCGCTTATAACATTTCACGTCTGCAAGGCTGCTACCGCCAAATTTATGTAACTGGCGGCCCGATTCCGCCCCCGCTATTGCCAGTTCAACCATAATGAATGCTTACCTCGTTGCCGCTGCCTGAAATGCACTATCCAGATCAGCAATTAAATCCTGACTGTCTTCTATTCCCACCGAGATACGAAGAAGTGAATCCGTAATTCCCGCCTGTTTCCTTGCTTCTGCCGACATACCGGCATGTGTCATCGTTGCGGTATGAGAAATCAATGATTCCACACCACCCAGCGATTCGGCCAGAGTAAATAATTTTAACGCAGATAAAAAGCCACGCATTGTTTGCTCATCGCCAGCAAGTTCAAAACTCAGCATCGCACCAAATCCGGCCTGCTGCCGGAGTGCTATTTCATGACCCGGATGATCTTTTAGCCCCGGATAATAGAGTTTTTTCACCTGTGGCTGCTGTTGCAGATATTCCGCAATGGCAGCCGCATTATTTTGCTGTAGAAGTACCCGGGCTGATAATGTACGAATTCCCCGCAACAGCAGATAACTGTCAAAAGCCCCGCCTGTTACGCCGATATTATTCGCCCACCATGCCAAATCCTCGGCAATAGCGGGATCTTTGGCAACCACGGCACCAGCAATTAAATCAGAGTGCCCATTCAGGTATTTTGTACAGGAATGAACAACCAAATCTGCGCCCAAATCCAGTGGTTTCTGTAAGATGGGACTCAGAAATGTGTTATCGACTACCGTTAATGCACCGGCTTCACGAGCCAGTTCACAGATGTACCGGATATCCACGATCCGCAGCAGCGGATTACTGGGTGTTTCAATTAAGACCAGTTTGGGCTTTTGGGCAAGAGCCTGCCTCAGTGCTGCACCATCCGACTGATCCACAAAAATAACATTGTAGGCTCCACGGCGGCTTAAACTGTCAAACAGGCGATAACTCCCGCCGTAGCAATCATGGGGAGCCACCAGCAGATCTCCCGGCTGTAAGAACACCGTGCATAACAGGTGAATCGCTGACATCCCGCTGCTGGTCATCACAGCCCCTGCACCGCCTTCCAGTTCAGCCAGAACCTGCTGGACAACATCACGCCCCGGATTACCGCGCCGGGAATAGTCATGCGCTCTCGGTTCATTGAATCCCGTGAAATTATACGTACTGGAAAGATAGACGGGAGGAACAACACAGCCATATTGTTCGTCAACATTGATACCACTTTGAACTGCAGCCGTTGCTTGTTTACAACCCGCTATTTGTTTAAACCCCATAGCTCTACCCATTATTGTATTTTAGGAGTGACAGAAGAATAACCTCCAGAAATATAGACGTCAATACATCTAGACATCCAAAATGATTTGCGCTTTAATAATACAATCCGTCTATTACCCCTGTTTTGATGTCAGATTAGGGCATATTTTCTGAAATCCTTAACCGTAGCGATATAGTCGATAGGGGAAATATGCTAAAATGCGGAATTATCGACACGAACATAGTTCAGAAATAATTTCTTTTATTTCTGATTTCAATTGCTTGATTTAAAACTATTTAAGGTATCTCATGGCTGAGTGGAATGGTGAGTATGTCAGCCCTTATGCTGAACATGGCAAAAAAAGTGAACAAGTCAAAAAGATTACGGTTTCAATTCCATTAAAGGTATTGAAGATACTGACTGATGAACGCACCCGCCGTCAGGTAAATAATCTGCGTCACGCAACAAACAGCGAATTACTGTGTGAAGCATTTCTCCATGCATTCACCGGACAGCCTCTGCCTGACGACGACGATTTACGCAAAGAGCGTCATGATGAAATTCCTGAAGCAGCCAAAGAGATAATGCGTGAGTGTGGGATTGATCCCGATACTTGGGAATATTGATATCTCTTTTATCTCAAGTCGTTGTTTATATGCTGTACTGCGACTTGAAATCAATCAGATGCAGGCAGTTAAAATTGCATTCGTTTAAAACAAAAACGCCCGGCGTATACACCGGGCGTTTTTGTTGGCAGTAAGAATTACTTCTTAGCACCTGGAACGCTGAAACGTTTGTTAAAGCGATCAACACGACCACCAGTCGCAACGTCACGCTGCTTACCAGTGTAGAACGGGTGGCATGCACCACAAACGTCCAAGTTCACATCGTGACCGGTAGATTTGATTTTGATAACGTTACCGCAAGAACAGGATGCAGTAATTTCTTCGTATTTAGGGTGAATACCTTGTCTCATGGGGAAAACCTCTGTTAAGGCCGTGTCGCTATCCGGCCTTATTGCCGCCAGACACCACACGTCGTGTTGATTAAAATAAGTTTGGTAATTTTTATACCAAAGGCGGCGGATCATACAGAATATCGTTTTATCGCGCAATGAAATCTGCTGAGTTGCTATGATACTCTTTGTTTATATGTTTGCCATTAATCATCCGGAAATTACTTTATGACAGTTGTTCAGGTTGCGTTACCTGTCCCTTTGGCCCGCTCTTTTGATTACCTGTTACCCGAAGGATTGCCCGTTCCTGCCCTTGGAATACGGGTACGGGTGCCTTTTGGCAAACGCAGTGCAATTGGTGTTGTCACCGGGATCACCGACAACAGTGAATTCGCGCCTGAACAACTGAAATCAATTACTGAACTTCTTGATGAAGCTACCCTGTTCCCTGACGATCTCTGGCAATTACTCCAATGGTCTGCCCACTATTATCACTACCCACTCGGGGAAGTTCTTTTTCACGCTATGCCTGTTTTGCTGCGGCAGGGCAAACCAGCAGAATTTTCCCCTCTCTGGCAATGGCAAATCACAGAAACCGGCCAGCAAGTGCCACCAGAACAGCTTAAACGCTCCGCTAAACAGCAACAGGCATTAGCCAAACTGCACCAGCAATCCGTTTATCGCCATCAGGTTTCTGAATTAGAAATCAGCGAAAGTGCACTACAGGCACTGAAAAAAAAGGGGTTCATTGATTTGCATCCGGTACAGCCGGAAGCAGAGAACTGGCGGGAACATTTTCAGATTATCGGCGAACGGCTGAAACTCAACACCGAACAGGCCACCGCAGTTGGCGCGATTCGCGCAGAAGATAAAACTTTCGCTCCCTGGTTACTTGCTGGTATCACGGGTTCAGGTAAAACCGAGGTTTATCTGAGTGTACTGGAAAATATTCTGGAGCAGGGAAAACAGGCGCTGATTTTAGTTCCCGAAATTGGTTTAACACCCCAGACTATTCGCCGATTCAGAGAACGTTTCAATGCACCTGTCGATGTACTGCATTCGGCTTTAAATGACAGTGAAAGGTTATCCGTATGGTTAAGAGCCAGACGGGGAGAAAATGCGATTGTTATCGGCACCCGCTCCGCACTGTTTACACCTTTTGCCCACTTAGGTGTCATCATTATTGATGAAGAACATGACAGCTCCTATAAACAACAGGAAGGCTGGCGTTATCACGCCCGTGATCTGGCGGTATTCCGGGCCAAAAAAGAGAGCATTCCCATTATTCTGGGAACCGCAACTCCTGCACTGGAAACACTGCACAATGTACAGCAGGGTAAATATCGGCAACTCACTTTGACAAAACGGGCCGGTCACGCCAAACCAGCTACTCAACACCTGCTTGATATGAAAGGATTACCGCTGACTGTCGGTCTATCTCAGCCACTGATTAACCGCATTAGAGAACATCTAAAAGCTGATAATCAGGTTATTCTGTTCCTGAATCGACGCGGTTATTCGCCTGCCCTGCTCTGCCATGAATGTGGCTGGATAGCAGAATGTCAGCGTTGTGATCACTATTACACCCTTCATCAGAATCATCGCCATCTGCGCTGTCATCACTGTGACAGCCAACGTCCTATCCCACGCCAATGCCCACAATGTGGGACAACAAATCTCATCCCGGTAGGGCTGGGAACGGAGCAACTTGAGGATGGTATCAGCCAACTATTTCCCGATATTCCGGTTACCCGTATCGATAGAGATACCACCAGCCGCAAAGGGGCTTTAGAGCAACAACTGGCTGACGTTCATCAGGGAGGAGCCCGTATTCTAATCGGAACCCAAATGCTGGCAAAAGGCCACCATTTCCCTGATGTCACACTCGTCGCTTTACTGGATGTGGATGGTGCCCTGTTTTCTGCCGACTTTCGTGCCGCTGAGCGCTTTGCTCAACTATATACTCAGGTTTCCGGCCGGGCAGGACGCGCTGGCAAACAGGGAGAAGTCGTCCTTCAGACTCACCATCCTGACCATCCGCTTTTGCAGGTATTGCTGGAAAAAGGCTATGACGCATTTGCCCGACAAGCAATAGAAGAACGCCAGCAGGTTCTTCTGCCCCCTTTTGTCAGCCATATCATGCTACGATCAGAAGATCACGATAATCAGCAGTCCCCTGCTTTTTTACAGCAAATGCGCCAACTACTTGAACAACACCCCCTGTATAATGACCAGCTCTGGATTATGGGCCCTGTTCCCGCCTTACAGGCAAAACGCAGTGGTCGTTATCGCTGGCAATTACTGGTGCAGCATCCTTCGCGTATTTATCTCCAGAAAATGATGACTGAGGTCTATCCGGGCATTACAGCACTGCCTCTGGCACGTAAAGTAAAATGGAATATTGATGTCGATCCGACTGAAGGCTAATAAAAATTCAAAACTAAGCAGAACCCCATGAAAAACAGTGAAACTTATTTCCTTAATTTGCGAAGCAGCTCTAAGAAATGATGCGTATCACATTTTTTATGCAAACAAAGTAACGGCTTGAACTGTTAATCTGTTTAAAATGGATTTATTAATATGACTGTAGAAAACGAATCCGCCAGCGTTTCCCCACAGAAATGGCTGGCGTTTTTTTACTTTCGTTTTTTGACATTAACTTTTTTAACTTTGCGGATAGCAATCGTTTCACTGCCTGTAGAAAGCGAGGAGTGGCTATGGAAAAAAAGAATTGTGCATTGGCGACAATGAAAGATGTAGCCAAAGTAGCGGGTGTTTCTACCGCAACTGTATCAAGAACGCTAATGAATCCTGATAAAGTTTCTGCGCACACCCGCCAAAAAGTAGAAAATGCAGTACTGGAAGTGGGTTACTATCCCCATAATCTCGCGAAAAATTTAAGGCGGAATGAATCCAGAGCAATTCTGGTCATTGTTCCTAATATCTGCGACCCTTTCTTCAATGAAATTATTCGTGGCATTGAAGAGGCCGCAGCACAACATGGTTATCTGGTTCTGATTGGTGACTGTAAACACCAGCAACAGCAGGAACATGCCTTTATTAACCTGCTTATCACCAAACGTATTGATGGCATGATACTGCTCGGTTCAAACATTCCATTCGATGTTTCCAAAGAGGAACAGAAAAATATGCCTCCTATGGTGATGGCCAACGAATTTGCGCCTGAGCTGGAACTTCCCACCGTCCACATTGATAACCTGACCTCTGCCTTCAATGCCACGCACCACCTGCAAGCTCTAGGCCATAAGCGCATTGCCTGTATCACCGGCCCAGAATCAATGCCCCTGTGCCAATATCGGCTCCAGGGTTACATTCAGGCATTACGCCGTGCCGGTCTGCCTATCCGGGATGAATACATTATCAGAGGCGATTTTACTCATGAAAGTGGCGCTGAATTAGCAGAAAAACTGCTCACCCTAACAAATCCACCCAGTGCTATTTTCTGCCATAGTGATGTCATGGCCATCGGGGCAATGTGGCAAGCTAAAAAAATGGGGTTAAAATTACCAGAAGATCTTTCCATTATTGGTTTTGATAATATCAGCACAGCGCAATATAGCGATCCCCCTCTGACAACCGTGGCGCAGCCATGTTATGAAATTGGGCATAACTCAATGCTTTTGCTGCTGGAACAGCTTCAGGGCCGTATGGTTTCGAAAGGTTCACGATTACTGGATGCAGAACTTCTTATTCGAGGAAGTACTTGCTCGCCTAAAAGCTAGGCAAAGAAAGGCATGTTCAGTAACATTAGGTATCTATTCCTTAATTTTTTTATAACTCAGCGAATTAAATACAGTGGCACAACGAGATTATGTGGGTCGCGGGCATTCTAATCCCCGCAAGAAAGGTTCTGGTAAGAAAAAAAATCAGGCTAAAGGGCTGCCTAAAACACTATTAGTCATTGCTGTAGCTCTGGTCGTCACGTTTATTGGCGGGCTTTATTTCATCGTACACACTAAACATGAAAGTGAAAAAAATATACCGCCAGTTGCTCACCAGCCTAAAGGCCATAGTCTGCCACCAAAACCAGAGGAACGCTGGAGCTATATTAAAGAGCTGGAAAACCGGCCTGTGGGTCTGCCATCAATTCAGGATCCATCGCTAACAACAGGCCAGCCAAACAACCGGCCAGCGGAACTGACCCCAGAGCAGCGCCAGTTACTTGAACAGATGCAGGCCGATATGCGCCAGACGCCTGTCCAATTGACTGAAGTCCCCTATAACAGCGAGCCAGTACCCCGCTCACGTGTGATTATCAACCCACCGTCACAACAGCCGCCTTCAGAATACGCGCCACAGCAAAATAAGCCGTCAGTGCCACTACAGTCGCCTCAGGCTCAGATGCCTCAGTCGCAAGCATCCAATGAGACCAATAAGCCCAAGACAGAGACGAATGGCTCCCGAATAATGTTACAATGCGGTTCGTTCCGTACGATGGAACAGGCGGAATCTGTCCGTGCCAACCTTGCGCTGGCAGGTATTGAGAGTAAGATCACAACCAAGGACAGTTGGAATCGGGTGGTATTAGGGCCGTATAAAAACAGAGAAAGTGCAGAAAAAATGCATAGACGTGTGACTAATACAGGTATTCCCAGCTGTATTCTCCGCCCTGCCGGGGGTTGAAAAACCAAAAAGTTCCCCCCATCTTGATTTCTAATAACGTGCACACGCTGTTTTTGATAAACAATGTGGCTTACAGCTAAGGTTTTGGTAAGCAAAAGTATCGTGTGTACCATCTTCTATTTTGTAACCAGGGGCTAACTCGTGACTACAATCGTAAGTGTTCGCCGTAATGGCCAGGTCGTCATCGGTGGTGATGGACAAGCAACAATGGGCCATACCGTTATGAAAGGCAATGTCCGTAAGGTACGCCGCCTTTATAATGACAAGGTTATCGCGGGTTTTGCCGGCGGTACCGCTGATGCCTTCACCCTGTTCGAACTGTTTGAACGCAAACTGGAAATGCATCAGGGCCACCTGACCAAAGCTGCTGTTGAGCTTGCAAAAGATTGGCGGACAGACAGAATGCTCCGTAAGCTGGAAGCCCTGCTTGCTGTTGCAGATGAAAATGCATCTCTGATTATTACAGGTAATGGTGACGTGATTCAGCCAGAAAATGATCTCATCGCTATTGGCTCCGGTGGTTCATATGCACAGGCAGCTGCGCGCGCAATGCTGGAAACCACTGAACTCAGTGCCCGGGAAATCGCAGAACGCGCCCTGACTATCGCTGGCGATATCTGTATCTACACCAACCAAAATCATAACTTCGAAGAACTGCCTTCAAAAGCGTAAGGATAGATAGCATGTCTGAAATGACTCCTCGCGAAATTGTCAGCGAACTTGACAACCACATCATCGGTCAGGATAAAGCAAAGCGTGCTGTTGCCATCGCTCTGCGTAACCGCTGGCGTCGTATGCAGTTGGATGAATCACTGCGTTATGAAGTGACTCCGAAAAATATTCTGATGATTGGCCCAACTGGTGTAGGTAAAACCGAAATCGCCCGTCGTCTGGCTAAACTGGCCAATGCGCCTTTTATCAAAGTGGAAGCAACAAAATTCACTGAAGTGGGTTATGTCGGTAAGGAAGTTGATTCCATCATCCGCGATCTGACTGATGCGGCAGTAAAAATGGTACGCTTGCAATCCATTGAGAAAAACCGCTATCGCGCTGAAGAACTGGCAGAAGAACGTATTCTGGATGTTCTGTTACCACCAGCGAAAAACAACTGGGGGCAAGCTGAAGAGCAACCAGAACAATCCTCTACCCGTCAGGCATTCCGCAAGAAACTGCGTGAAGGTCAGCTGGATGAGAAAGAGATCGAAATCGAAGTGGCAGCTGCCCCGGTTGGTGTTGAGATCATGGCTCCTCCTGGCATGGAAGAAATGACTAACCAGTTGCAGTCTATGTTCCAGAATCTGTCTGGTCAGCGTCAAAAAAGCCGTAAGATGAAGATCAAAGACGCATTCAAATTGCTGGTGGAAGAAGAAGCTGCGAAGCTGGTGAACCCTGAAGAGCTGAAACAGCAGGCAATTGATGCCGTTGAACAGCACGGTATCGTCTTTATTGATGAAATCGATAAAATTTGTAAACGCGGTCAAACCTCCGGCCCGGATGTTTCCCGTGAAGGTGTCCAGCGTGACCTGCTGCCACTGGTTGAAGGCTGTACTGTTTCCACCAAACATGGTATGGTAAAAACTGATCATATTCTGTTCATTGCTTCCGGCGCATTTCAGGTTTCCAGCCCTTCCGATTTGATCCCGGAACTACAGGGTCGTCTGCCTATCCGCGTCGAGCTGGAAGCATTGACTACTGAAGATTTTGAACGCATCCTGACTGAACCAAATGCTTCACTGACAGAACAGTACAAGGCATTAATGGCAACAGAAGGCATGCACATTGAATTTACCACTGATGGTATTCGCAAAATAGCAGAAGCAGCATGGCAGGTTAATGAAACAACCGAAAATATTGGTGCCCGCCGCCTGCATACTGTTCTTGAGCGCATGATGGAAGATATCTCTTTCGACGCCAGCGAATCTCAGGGTCAGTCAGTTGAAATCAACGCTGACTACGTCAAATCACACTTAGACGAACTGGTCGCTGATGAAGATCTGAGTCGATTCATCCTGTAATTGATCTGGATCCTGCTTAGTAACAGTAAAAATGGAATGGGAGGCTTGCCTCCCATTTCTCTATTCTGCTTAAATCAAAATTTATCACATATGACATATTTGATGACAATATGAACTCAACAACGACAAGCAGTCAAATGCAGGCATGGCTGGAAAGTTTGCGTCCGAAAACCCTCCCGCTGGCGATAGCGGCAATTATGACAGGTTCAGCCCTTGCTTCATGGACCGGTCATTTTAGCTGGCCTGTGGCATTATTAGCCTTCCTGACAGCCTCCCTGCTGCAAATTCTGTCTAACCTTGCTAATGATTATGGTGACGTCGCCAAAGGCAGTGATACCGAAAAGCGTATCGGCCCAATGCGGGGTATGCAGAAGGGCCTGATTACAGCCCAACAAATGAAAACCGCGTTAAAAATTACCGTGCTGCTCTCCTGTTTGTCAGGCATTGCTCTTATCGTCGTAGCCTGTCATAGCCTTGGCGATATTATCGGTTTTCTGGGATTAGGTTTACTGGCAATTATTGCAGCCATTACTTATACCGTTGGTGCTAAACCTTATGGCTATATGGGGCTGGGTGACCTTTCTGTCCTGATATTCTTTGGCTGGCTCAGTGTTCTTGGCACGTATTATTTACAGGCCCATACTTTTTCCTTAAGTACCGTTCTGCCAGCAACGGCCTGTGGTTTACTCTCTGTAGCTGTGCTGAATATTAATAACCTGCGGGATATCGAAACAGACAGCCAGAATGGCAAAAATACACTGGCAGTCAGGCTCGGTGGCAAAAAAGCACGCTATTATCACGCTGCCCTGCTTACAGGAGCTATGTTCTGTTTTATCGCCTTTACACTTCTGTACCTGAACAACAGCGGGTATAGCTGGTTATTTCTGCTGGCCTTCCCCATGCTACTGAAGCATGTACTACAGGTACTGCGCGATCCAACAGCCGAAGGTATGCGTCCTCAATTAGTACAGATGGTCAAAGTGGCACTCCTGACCAATATCCTGTTTTCGATTGGGCTGATACTTAATTAAGCGAGTACATATCAATTTTATCCTCACGTTTTAAGATTGATGATTTTGCCAACGCTAGTCTTAAAAGGATATACTGTCCGTTCCTTGCATAAACCAGACGTAAATCCCATGAAATATGATACTTCCGAACTTTGTGATATCTATCAAGAAGATGTGAATGTGGTAGAACCATTATTTTCCAACTTTGGTGGGCGTACTTCATTTGGTGGTCAAATCATCACGGTGAAATGTTTTGAAGACAACGGTCTGCTCTATGACTTGCTGGAAGAGCCAGGACGCGGGCGCATTTTACTGGTTGATGGTGGCGGATCGGTACGCAAGGCCCTGCTCGATGCCGA
Organism: Xenorhabdus sp. PB61.4; assembly: GCF_963894935.1. Taxonomy (NCBI): domain Bacteria; kingdom Pseudomonadati; phylum Pseudomonadota; class Gammaproteobacteria; order Enterobacterales; family Morganellaceae; genus Xenorhabdus; species Xenorhabdus sp. PB61.4. The sequence continues at coordinate 48,984 of NZ_CAWQJR010000162.1, read as the reverse complement.
GCTGGCCCAGCTTGCTGTCAATAACGAATGGGAAGGTATCGTCATTTATGGCGCTGTGCGTCAGGTAGATTACCTTGCTGAATTTGATATTGGTATTCAGGCGATGGCAGCAATTCCTGCTGGCTCCAGCAGTGAAGGCATCGGGGACAGCGATATCAGAGTGAATTTTGGCGGAGTGACTTTCTTTTCCGGTGATTATCTTTATGCAGACAACACAGGAATGATTTTGTCAGAAGTTCCGCTGGAAATAGATGGGGATGAAGATAATGATGAAGTGTCATAACTTATAGCCTAGCCATCACTCCTTACCATTGATAAAAAAGGGCGCAGTAATTATCGCCCTTTTTTTGCAAAATAATTTCTGCAAAACTATCTTTCGGTAAAGCCAGCGGATACTTTATTGTACGTCTTCCATTTTACCCAACAAGGTACGTAAGCGTTCTTGCCATGCTGATTGTTCTTGTTTGAGCTGCTCATTTTCACGTACCAGTGAATCACGGCTGTCTGTCGCATTCTGGACATCCTGAGATAACACTGCGTTCTGTTCTTTTAATTCTTCAATTTCCATTTGCAGCAAAGTAATGGTATCAATTGCCTGCTGAACTTTAGATTCCAGCTTTTCAAAAACTTCAAATGACATTCTCGAGCCCCTCTTATAAGCAATGCCTTGATTGTATTTAGCCTGTTAACGACTGTCTAGTTTCATACTTCTAATGTGTGGCATATACCCTTCATCTTGCGAGCGACCTCCTTATTTATGACATGAGGTAACCCGAAATTTACCGGGTATGACGAGAAATATAGTGACTAATCCTAAATGAAGATAAGATCACATTTTAACGATGAATAAAACCCCAATTAAATGCGAATTCGCTCATTTTGTTGACGCAACACGCAGATTTCAATTTCGCTATTTCTCGTTTCCGCTCATTAACGATAAATTCACACCACCTTTCTCTGCGTAATCAGAACGCAGCAAGAAAGGACTAATAATTAATCTCCTCTCTGTACTTTTTATAGGATATAGAAATGGGCCAGACAACCACTCCAACATTATCAGGTCAATGTATTTCAGAGTTTCTGGGTACAGCATTGCTTGTTTTCTTCGGCTTAGGCTGTGTTGCTGCTGCACGTCTTGCAGGTGCACAACTTGGACTGTGGGAAATCAGCATTATCTGGGGCTTTGGTGTTGCCCTGGCTATTTACCTTACTGCCGGCATTTCTGGTGCTCACCTTAATCCCGCAGTAACTATTGCTCTATGCCTATTTGCCAGTTTTGACAGAAAAAAAGTACTCCCTTACATCATTGCCCAAATGCTAGGCGGTTTTATCGCCGCAGCTCTTGTCTATATGATGTATTACAACCTTTTCCTTGATTATGAGCAAGTTCACAACATTGCTCGTGGGTCGCAAGAAAGTCTTTTCACGGCTGGCGTCTTTTCCACTTACCCTGCAACACAAATATCCGTATTCCATGCATTTATTGTTGAAGTTATCATCGCGGCTGTTTTGCTTTGCCTGATCTTGGCTCTGACAGACGACGGCAACGGTATTCCACGTGGCCCTTTGGCACCATTGATTATCGGTATTCTGATTGCCGTTATCGGCGGTTCTTTTGGTCCTCTGACCGGATTTGCACTGAATCCTGCTCGTGATTTCGGACCTAAATTAGTTGCTTATTTTGCCGGATGGGGAAATATTGCTCTGACCGGAGGTCGGGACATCCCTTATTTCCTTGTTCCATTGGTAGCCCCTATTATTGGCGCCATTCTGGGTGCATTTGGTTACCGCAAATTAATTTCCCGCCATTTACCACGTGAAAATTAGTTTTGCCTATATTTAGAGATGATAACAGATTAAAAAATAAAAAATTATTAAATAAGACCAGGTTATAGTTATGACAACAGAAAATATCACTGATAAAAAATATATCGTTGCGCTGGATCAGGGAACAACCAGCTCAAGGGCGGTGATTCTTGATCACGATGCCAATATTGTCAGTATTTCACAACGTGAATTTCCGCAAATATACCCTAAACCAGGCTGGGTAGAGCATGATCCTATGGAAATTTGGGCCAGCCAAAGCTCAACGCTGGTTGAAGTATTGGCAAAAGCCGATATTCGCTCAGACCAAATTGCCAGTATCGGGATCACGAATCAACGGGAAACAACGATTGTCTGGGAAAAAGAGACAGGTAAACCCGTTTACAACGCCATTGTATGGCAATGTCGCCGAACCGCAGATATCTGCACCCGCCTGAAGAAAAAAGAAGGCCTGGAAGAGTATATCCGTCATAACACTGGTCTGGTTATCGACCCTTATTTTTCCGGAACAAAAATAAAATGGATTCTGGATAATGTTGAGGGTGTCCGCCAACGTGCTGAAAATGGTGAACTGCTGTTTGGTACCGTTGATACTTGGCTGGTCTGGAAAATGACACAAGGTCGCGTACATGTTACCGACTATACCAACGCTTCCCGCACTATGCTGTTTAACATCCATGACCTCGACTGGGATCAGAAGATCCTTGATGAGCTGGATATTCCTCGCGTGATGCTGCCAAAAGTTGCGGCCTCCTCTGCAATTTATGGTCAGACTAATATCGGCGGTAAAGGCGGTACTCGTATTCCTATCGCAGGTATCGCAGGCGATCAGCAAGCCGCACTGTACGGCCAGCTATGTGTCCATCCGGGCATGGCAAAAAATACTTATGGCACTGGCTGCTTCCTGCTGATGAATACCGGCACCGATGCAGTACGCTCAAGCCACGGTTTGCTGACCACTATAGCCTGTGGCCCACGGGGTGAAGTTAATTATGCTCTGGAAGGTGCCGTGTTTGTGGGAGGAGCATCAATCCAGTGGCTGCGTGATGAACTGAAACTGATCGCTGACGCAGCAGACTCCGAATACTTCGCCACAAAAGTACAAGACAGTAATGGCGTTTATGTTGTTCCGGCCTTTACCGGGCTTGGTGCACCTTATTGGGATCCGTACGCCCGTGGCGCCATTTTTGGGCTGACCCGCGGAGCAAACAGCAACCACATTATCCGGGCGACTCTTGAATCAATCGCTTACCAGACCCGTGATGTACTGGATGCAATGCAGGCTGATTCCGGCGCACGTTTACAGGCGCTGCGCGTAGACGGTGGAGCGGTCGCGAATAATTTCCTGATGCAGTTCCAGTCTGACATTCTCGGCACCCGTGTAGAGCGTCCTGAAGTTCGTGAAAGTACTGCATTAGGTGCAGCATTCCTTGCTGGTCTGGCTGTCGGCTTCTGGAAAGATCTTGATGAAGTGAAAAGTAAAGCGACCATCGAAAAAGAATTCCGCCCAGGCATAGAAACCACAGAGCGTAACCACAAATACAATGGCTGGAAAAAAGCCGTTGCCCGTGCTCAGGAATGGGAAGACCGCGCTTAAAAAGCGCATACATGCGAAAGCTCTGACAGATTAGCGTCAGAGCTTTTTAGTATCCGATAATTCAATGAATATCTCAGACAGTACGTTCCTGCTGCTGGATCCTCTGAGAAATTGGCAACCAGCATAATAAAATCAGCAGCGCCATACAGAACATCAGCATACCCACGCTGAATTGGCTATTTTGTGGCAGCATCGCCGATAACCACGTAGCCACACCAGAACCTACATTCTGTAATCCCCCTACCAGCGCACCTGCCGCACCCGCCAGATAAGGGAAGGGTTCCATAGCACCCGTCGTCGCCAGCGGAAATAACATACCTGCCCCAAAAAAGAACAGCGCAGCCGGAAGCAACAACGTCCAGACATTCATAATGCCGAACCAGCCGGGCAACCACATCAACGTCCCGGCCAGCAGACAGCAAATAACAGCATTCCACACCAGCTGATAAAACGTTTTGTTTTCACGCCCTGCATACCATGCCCCCAGAAATGCGGCAGGAATAGGCAGAATAAACAAGATACTGACCGTTAAACTATCCAGCCCTAAAACAGCGCCGAGCAAAACTCCACAGCTAGCTTCAAACACGGCTACTCCCGCCAGACCGCCAATCAGCATAATCAGATAAGAGACAAAAATGCCATTGGATAGCAGTTGATGGAAAGAAACCAGCATTGTACTCTGCGTTGTCTGCTCCGGGCGGGTTTCCGGGAAATGCCGGAATAAAAACAGAATCACGCCTGAAGCCAGCAACAATAAAAACCAATAGCAGGCCCGCCAGCCAAAATAATGGCCCACGACGCCACCAATCATCGGCGCTAATAACGGGCTGACCAGTATCGCCATATTCAACAGACTATTGGCACAACGCAGCGATGCCCCGGTGTATAAATCTCTTGGCACAGTACGTATCATTACACCTGCAACACCCGTCCCCAACCCCTGAAATACACTGACGATCACCAATGCCAATAAACTGGAAGAAAACAGTGCACATATTGTAGCAACCAGAAAGACTGACATTCCTGCTAAAATCACGGGACGACGACCGATTTTATCCGACAGTGGCCCATAAAAGAGCTGTGAAAACCCATAAGCGAACAAATAGGCCGCCATAACCCGTTGAACTTCCCCCGCCGGCTTGCCGAAGCTATTCGCTATATCAGCAATCACCGGAACATAAATTGTCTGAGTCATCTGCCCAACAGCGGCTAACGCAATTAACATCAGCAATAAATTGAAATGTGCTATTTTTCTCATCGCATTTACATACAATTTTATTTAAGCAAAATATACCGCCTGATTAAGGTACATTCCCTATCAATCAGATGGGTATAACGGCAACAGAGAAGCCCTCAGGTTATTAATGAACAAACCTGACTACAGACTTCACTGGATTAAATTTTCCCGAGCAATGTATATTTTTTATCGGCAGTATACAATTTTACATGAGGAAAAAATTGCAGTCATATTACCCTACAATGTCAATAAAAGTGTACATATCCATCTTAAAATACAACGAAAATACAGTTAATTAGACTGCAACACGTAATCGATAAGCCTATTTCCCTCAATCGCGTAGAATCACCAGTTGATGAGTCACTCACTCCGTACAATTTCATTCTGTAAAATTTTATTTCGTATAATTTTCTTTCGTAATAGTGCAGAGAGGCTAAATGTAATGGCAAACTGGGTTACAGGAAAAGTCACTGACGTCACCAATTGGACAGATTCACTATTCAGTATCAAGCTACATGCACCAATAGAAAAATTTACTGCTGGCCAATTTGCAAAACTTGCTCTCGAAATTGAAGAGGAACGTATCCAGCGGGCCTATTCTTACATCAACGCTCCCAATAACAATAGCCTTGAGTTTTATTTAGTCACTGTACCGAATGGAAAACTCAGCCCTCAGCTTGCCACTTTGCAGGTCGGTGATGAAGTTCTGGTGACAGAACAGGCAGCCGGTTTTTTTGTTCTTGATGAAATCCCTGATTGCCAAAACCTCTGGATGCTCTCAACCGGAACAGGTATAGGGCCTTATCTTTCGATTCTCCAGCTGGGAAGTGATTTGGAGCGGTTTGAAAATATTATCTTAGTTCATGCGGTCAGGCTGGAACAGGATTTAAGTTATTTACCTCTCATGCGGCAACTGGAAAAAACGTTTCAGGGGAAATTGCGGATCCAGACCATCGTTAGCCGGGAACAATGCCAGAATTCGCTAATGGGGAGAATTCCGGCACTGATTGAAAATGGTGAACTGGAATCCGCTATCGGCTTATCAATGCAGGCAGAAAACAGCCACGTGATGTTATGCGGAAACCCCCAGATGGTCAGGGATACCCAACAGTTGCTTAAAGAACAACGTGGCATGATAAAGCACCTGCGCCGTAGGCCGGGGCATGTGACCAGTGAACAATACTGGTAGTGTTCATAAATCAACTCATTGGATATATGACCATTTAATGTTTTTGCGCAGAATTGCCGGCAGAGATGTACTCAACCATTTCTGCCGATTCACCAAAACGGTTTGCACCTTCCGTCCCCCGGAATACTCCGCAGTCCAGTATTATCATGACAAAAATCAGTGTCGGGATAAAACGGCCAATTCCCCACTGCCATATGGGTGCTAGCATATTCCAGTCGAGGGAGAGCAAAAACCAGGCCAGTATCAGCAATAACGCCCACCCTCCGCGTTTATTGCGATCATGCAGGCGCTTCGAAAAAATCGCCGCTGTCGGATACAATATCAGTGCTGTGCATACTGCCGCAAAATTCATGGGGAGAACATTCATTCCATGCAGAGTAAGGAGAATAAAAATCAGAGCAAAACAGATACCAATTCCGATCCAGAACTCCCGTCGCCCGATGCGACCTTTGAATGAAAATCCCCATTGTTGTAATGTCATGTATTCTTTCCCAATTGTGGATACTGTTTTTCTGCCATTGACACTTTTTCCGCGACTTACATTCGGCGAGTAACAACATGAAAACAGGCATAAATAAACTTCTGCTGACAATATTAATCGCTTTTGGTATCGGTTTACCATTCTCAGGCACTGCAGGTGAGCCTTCTGTCACACCAGATCTGCGCCCACAGTTAATGTATCTCCTGCCTGATTCCCCGACTTTTGAAGACAATATCCCGGCCTTCCGGGAAAAATACAATAAAAGTCATCCTGATATTCTGCTGCACGAATATAAAGTTATTACGAGCACCGATATCTCTCTGCCTTTTATCCGTGCTGCCAGCAAGATCAACGAAAAAATCTACTCTTCCGCCGTACTGGAAAGAGGCAGTGAAAAAATTAAAAGTCTGCAAATTACATTGCTGCCATCCCAACTCACACAGGAAAAAGAACAAAACCTGCTCCTGACAAAAAAGTATATCGCCGCCATAACCCGCCAGTTTGAACCCACACTTTCTCTGGAACAGGCTCAGACACAAACAGAGAAACTTTTTAAGATGGCGGAAACACAACCTTTTTACAGCCTAAAAATCGGGGCGATACGCTATATCATCGTAAACAGCAGCGAAAATATAATGACCTTCGCTATTGAACCGATTAAGCTATCACTATCTGACGTACCAGCAAATGAAAATTAGTGACATAGCGCAGAGCTATTCGAGCCGATGATCTTTATACTGTCGGCCTTTCACTGATAGAGAATGGCGTATCACTATTCACGAGAGCACATTCATTTAGTTCGCAATTTGATTATTTTTCTGGTTGGAGGGAAAAACATGCGACATCCATTAGTTATGGGTAACTGGAAACTCAATGGCAGTACCCACATGGTTAACGACCTGATTGCAGGCCTGCGTAAAGAACTGAGCAACGTTGACGGCTGTGGCGTCGCTATTGCACCACCAACTGTTTATGTCACTCTGGCAAATAATGCCCTGGCTGGTAGCCGTATCGCTCTGGGCGCACAAGATGTAGGCATTAACCTTTCCGGCGCATATACAGGCGAAACATCCGCAGAAATGCTGAAAGATGTAGGCGCAAAATATATCATTATCGGTCACTCCGAACGCCGTACTTACCACAAAGAAAGTGATGAGTTCATTGCGAAAAAATTCGCTATCCTGAAAGAACAAGGGCTTATTCCGGTTCTGTGCATTGGCGAAACTGAACAAGAAAATGAAGCAGGCCAGACAGAAGCCGTCTGCGCGCGCCAGATTGATGCCGTTCTGAACACACTGGGCGCAGAAGCGTTTAAAAACACCGTTATTGCTTACGAACCTGTCTGGGCCATCGGCACCGGAAAATCCGCTACTCCTGCACAAGCACAGGCTGTTCACAAATTCATTCGTGATCACATTGCTAAACAGGATGCGGCTATCGCTGAGCAAGTCATTATCCAATACGGTGGCTCTGTTAACGCCAGCAACGCAGCAGAATTGTTTACTCAGCCAGACATCGATGGTGCTCTGGTTGGCGGAGCATCACTGAAAGCTGATGCATTTGCCGTTATCGTGAAAGCAGCAGCTGAAGCGAAAAAAGCCTAAGAGCTTACAAAGATAATCGCCACCGCAGAACGCCGTGGCGATTATCCTTTTCTTACCTGTCAGTTAACGGCGAATAATCTCATCAAATACCCCACCTGTGGCAAAGTGTTCTTTCTGCGCTTTTTCCCAGCCACCAAATACACCATCGACTGTGAATAACTTCAGCTCAGGAAAAACGGCACGGTACTTTTCGATAATCGTTTTATCACGAGGACGATAATAGTTTTTTGCAGCAATTTCCTGTCCGACCGGTGAATACAGATATTTCAGGTATTCTGTTGCCAGCTCACGCGTGCCTCGCTTATCGACCACTTTATCGACTACCGCTACAGTTGGCTCTGCCAGAATAGACATACCCGGAGTGACAATTTCAAATTGCCCTTTCCCCTGCTCTCCGTTATCCAAAGTATGAATTGCCAGTAATGCTTCATTTTCCCATGCAATCAACACATCCCCAATCCCACGCTCAACAAACGTATTCGTTGCGCCACGGGCACCTGAGTCTAAGACTTCGACATTTTTATACAGTGCCTTCACGAAGGCTTTTGCCTTAGACTGGTCCTGATTGTTATGAGTCAGCGCATATCCCCATGCAGCCAGATAATTCCAGCGTGCACCACCGGATGTTTTAGGATTTGGGGTCACAATCGAAACATCAGGCCGGATCAAATCTGACCAGTCTTTGATATGTTTAGGGTTTCCCTTTCTTACCAGAAACACAATGGTTGATGTGTAAGGCGCTGAATTATCGGGTAAGCGGTGAAGCCAATTTTTGGCAATCCGGCCACGTTCTGCAATCGCATCCACATCATAGGCCAGAGCCAGTGTCACCACATCGGCCTGAAGACCATTGATAACTGAAGTTGCCTGTTTGCCTGAACCACCGTGTGATTGCCGGATTGTGACCCGATCTCCGGTTTTCTGCTGCCAGTATTGGCTGAATGCCTGATTATATTGCTGATATAACTCACGCGTCGGATCATAAGAAACATTCAGGAGCTGTAAATCTTTTGCCCAGGCATTTCCTCCGACCAAAATAACCAGCAACAGCACCATCAATGGGGAATACCGGCTTATTCTCCATTTCATCCTCTTCCATTTCATAGGCGTAATCATCGGAAATGCTCTCCTCAATATTGGATATGATTTTCATCGTAAAATTGACAGAAAGCGTTATGCCGCAGAAATAATTTTAAATTTCCACTTATTCATTATGAGAATATGACGTATGAAAAGGAGAGAGATAAAAAGAAAAACAGCCATATAAATATCATATGACTGTATCGGAAAAGCGCTCTTATGAAGGTTAGTAAAGTTTCTTCGCTGTATCTAACCAATCTTTCTTGAAGATACGCTGCATATTCTGCACCGCATCAATAATGTCATGGTGGACAAGTTTTTCGTTCTGGATACCAACACAACGGCCGCCGCACCCTTCCAGCAACAGCTGAACAGAATACGCCCCCATGCGTGATGCCAGAATACGGTCATAAGCCACTGGCGCACCACCACGCTGAATATGACCTAATACCGTTGCCCGCGTTTCGTGGCGTGTTTCCGCTTCAATATATTTTGCCAGCTCATCAACATCACAGACATGCTCCGTAATCGCAACAATGGCATGACGCTTGCCTTTCTGGATGCCCGCTTGAATTTCAGCTAACAATTCTTCGCGATCAAACGGAATTTCACGTTCAGGCAGCACGATAAACTCACATCCACCTGCAATTGCAGCAGACAACGTCAAATCACCGCAGTAACGTCCCATCACTTCAACAATAGAAATACGCTTGTGGGAGGTTGAGGTATCGCGCAGACGGTCAATAGCTTCAACAACCGTATCCAGCGCTGTAAAATAACCGATAGTGTAATCTGTTCCCGCAACATCATTATCAATCGTACCTGGCAGGCCAATGCAGGGGAAACCCGCCTCAGTCAGTTTTTTCGCTCCCAGATAAGAACCATCACCACCAATTACCACCAGCGCATCAATTTCATTCTTACGCATGTTTTCGATAGCAATTTCACGCACTTTATCATCCCTGAACTCAGGAAAACGTGCGGAACCTAAAAACGTGCCGCCACGGTTAATCATGTCGGAAACACTGTAGCGATCGAGCTTTTTCATCCTGTTTTCATACAGCCCCAGATAGCCATCATAAATACCATAAACCTCTAACCCTTCGGTTAAAGCGGCACGAACAACTCCACGAATAGCGGCGTTCATACCCGGTGCATCTCCACCGCTCGTTAAGACTCCGATTCTTTTAATCTTGTTGATCATGATGACCTCTGACTTATAGATGTAATATTTGCCTAATCTGCTGACTGCCCTTCCAAAAGGGAAGGTTCACGACGATTATTTCACTCAACTTTTGATTGCCAATTCATTAGCTGAATTGATTCAACCGCGCCCATGATACGGAAAAACATTCAGTCTGCATCAATCTTTTGTCTACTTTTTGACATTATTTTGATTATGAATAAATTCCTCCATCAATCCCAACGGTTTTTCCGTTCATCGGGAACAACAGAGTTAGGATCCTGATGGATAATAATATCGGCACCGGGAAACCTATCACGCAATTTATTTTCAATTCCTTCGGCTAAAGCATGAGCCTGTACCAACGGTAAATTATCATCTATCTCAAGATGAAACTGAATAAACCTCGTCGGCCCCGATTGACGGGTGCGCAGATCATGCCCACCGGAAACACCGGGGTAATTCCTGATAATCTCTATAATCTCCTGCCGTTCCTCATCTGGCAAGGCACGATCCAGTAAAGACTGGATCGCATCGTATCCCATTCTTAACGCGCTATAGAGAATATACACACCAATTCCCAACGCGAATAAAGCGTCTGCACGTCGGAACCCGTAGACACTCAAAACCAATGCCACCAAAATCGCGCCATTCATTAATAAATCAGATTTGTAATGCAACATATCGGCACGAATGGCCTGACTTTGAGTTTTATTAATCACCCATTTCTGAAAAATAACCAGACAGCTTGTTGAAACAATTGCAATGATGATTACCCAAACACCCACAGCGGCATGTTCTAAAGGCTGGGGAGAAAATAAATGCTGAAAACCTGTCAAAAACAGAAAAATCGCTGAACCGGAAACAAACATACTTTGGGCAAGAGCAGCCAGTGACTCGGCCTTACCATGCCCAAAAGTATGTTCTTCATCCGCTGGCTGAAGGGAATAACGCACGACAAAAAAATTAGTCAGAGAAGCAGCCAAGTCGACCAGAGAATCTACCAGTGCCGCCAATAAACTCACCGAGCCGGTAAACCACCAGGCAAAAATTTTCACGACTAACAATACACTGGCCAGTATTGTCGCCACCAGTGCAGCAGTACTGACCCATCGGCCATAATTCATACCCATATTCACAGCCCTCAGAGTTATTCAGGATGGTCTGTATCAGGTATAAAAATAGCGCGTTAAATGGAAAAATATAGGGGCAGAAAAGCAAAGAGAATCGATTCTGTCCAACATACCGCCGTGACCTTCAATAATCTCACCAAAATCTTTTACGCCGCTGTCACGTTTGATCGCTGACATACACAGCCCACCGATGAACCCCATCAAGGTAATAGCCAGTGACATCCCTCCTGCTACCCACGGAGAAAATGGCGTTATCCAATACAGCGAGATTCCCAGCAATACCGAAGCTAAGATACCGCCGATAAACCCTTCAACCGTTTTATTCGGGCTTAATTTCGGTACAATCGGTCTCTTGCCGAATAATTTACCGAACACATACTGCAAAACGTCAGACATTTGCGCCACAATCATCAAAAACAGCAATAGCTTGATATTCTGCCCCTGATATTCCGCTATATCTAACATCAACAAAGCCGGTGCATGGCTAATGGCAAACACAGTGACCAGCATTCCCCACTGTATTTTTGCGGTACGTTCCAGAAAGTGAGTTGTATCACCGACCAAAGCAATACGGGCCGGTAAAAACAGAAAAACATAAACGGGAATAAACACCGAAAACAGCCCGTACCACTGCATTCCAACTAACACATACTGAACCGGCAGAAAACCAAAGAAACACCAGAACAGAGCCTCATGGTCACTACGACGAGTCGGGGTGAGAGTGATAAATTCACGCAAGGCAAAAAAGGACATAACAGAAAACAACACAACAGACCCGATTGGCCCGATAACTACGGCCAGCACACAGACGATACACATCATCCACCAGCCACGAATACGGGCATTCAGATTATCGATGGTTGCGTTCCGTTTTTCCCCTGAATAACAAAGTGACAAAATACCGCCAATCACACTGGCAATAATCAGCACCCCAAAAATTCCGCTAAACAACAACATCAAATCATGATCTATCCCTGTCATAACACCAGCTCCTCCAATGCAGTCTGGGCACGTTGTAAAAAGGCTTCCTTACTTTCATCATCCGCCAATTTATCCAGAGGCTGACCAAATGTCGCCGAACAAATAACGGGGATTAATATCCTTTTTCCTTTTGGTAAAGCGCGATTTAAATTTTCCAGATAAACAGGAATAAGTTCAGCATCAGGATATTTTCGAGCCAGATGATATAGACCACTCTTGAACGGATTGATTTGCTCACCGTTCCCACGAGTTCCTTCCGGAAAGATGATCAAAGACTCCCCTTGCGCCAGAACACGTTCCAACGGTGCCAGAATTTCTTTTCTGTTACTGTTTTCTCCTTGACGCTCGATCAAGACAGCACAAAATACCTTATGAATAAGATAACGACGCAGTTTGGTTTTATCCCAATAATCACGAGCTGCAACCGGATGTACTAAATGGCGCAATACAGATGGAAGACCTGACCAAATGACTAATCCATCCAGATGACTGGAATGATTGGCATAATAAATCCGGCTCTTAGTCGATGGCTGGCAACCAACCCATCGCACACGTACCCCTGTCAGGACACGACACAGGCCCGATAACATCGCCCCCATGCTTCTCGACAGCAAACTGATTTTATGAATTTTTCCCATATAGGGTATCCCTATCCCTTTTTATATAGAGTAACAGTGATAAGATTTTTTAATTGAACAGACTGGGAAGGTAAGATAATCAAGATTGGCTAAGATAACAACAGGCCTATATACAATGGATTTCAAGATGCATCGCGGCGGCAAGAGAGTGAATCCCCGGGAGCATAGATAACTATGTGACTGGGGTGAGCGAGCGCGGCCAACAAAGAGGCAACTTGAAAGACGAAGTGTATAGCTTATAACAAGAACTGAAATACCTCATAATTTACGGCTTACGATACCTGCCTGACGGAATTTACATGATCGCCCTGTTATTTATTCGTGCCTCAAACCCTAAAATAATAGAGAATACCCGCTAAAATCCGTGTTTGTTCAGGTATGGTTATGTTTAAAGAAACAATCAGAAATCATTTATCTTGGAGTACGTTTTTCGTAGGAGGGTACATTTCACTCGTCTACGTTACAGGTGTTACTCGTTATAAAAACTTATTCTTTGCTTTGATAGCACTGGCTGCGCTCTACTGGATCATAAAAAACCCTAAAGGATGCCTAGCTGCACTAAAAAATAACCTTGTGTTGGCATTGGGAATATTCACACTAACCACTATTTATTCCGTCATTATCTCTCCCGACCCAAAACTCAGCTTCCATGAGATAAAAACACCTTTTTTTAGAGATGTGGTACTTTCTGCCATACTGATTACTTTAGCGCTGAGCCAAACGGATAAATTGAAAATCCAGAAAATGATCATCGGATCATTTCTGCTTGGATTACTATTTATCACAGTGAAAGAGATGTATCTATTTTATCAGGACTATCAAAACGGCATTATGCCTTTTACTAACTACAATCACCGTAGTGTATCTGATGGTATCGTCTTCTTCTTCCCCGCATTAGTTGCCCTTTGGCATTTTCAGAAGCCCAAGAATTATATCCGCCTAGCGCTGACGATTTTACTGATTCTTTCGGTATCTTTTGTACTGTTAGGTACTCTTGCAAGAGGGGCGTGGCTGGCTGTTTTCGTTATGTTTTTCATGATGATATTGATGAATAAAAACTGGAAGACATTGATTGCCAGCATTGTTCTTATTTGTGCGGCTTTATTTGCTATTAAACATGGTTATCTAGCTAAAGAAGCTACTTTAAATTATAAACTAACTCAAACTGATAGCAGCTATCGATATACCAATGGCACGCAAGGTTCAGCCCTAACCTTAATTCTGGAAAATCCGTTCAAGGGTCATGGGACCGGTAATAAGATCTACGACCAGATTTATAATGATAACGTTAAAAATTATCCAGCGTGGACATTCAAAGAATCCTTAGGACCACATAATATCTTCCTAACAATCTGGTTTGCCACGGGCATATTGGGACTAGGCTCTTTTTTATTGCTGATATTTGTTTACCTAAAACAATCAGGCAAACAATGGATGTTGGATAATGATAACTATAAGCAGGCCGCATTAATTTTATTTATTTCTTTCTTTGGATATTTTGTTATAAGAGGAAATTTTGAAAGCGTTCACTTAAACATCTTAGGTATTTATCTCGGTTTGCTGACAACACTCTGCCAGCAAAGGTTGAATAAAACAAAATAAAAGCTAAACGTCAAGAGCATACAGGCTATCAAGAAAAATAGCCTGTAAAATCAAAAAAATTAAAACCATTCAGACAACACACCAATTAAAGACTCACTGACATTATGCCAATCGTAGTTTGTGAGAACCGCTTCCCTACCTTTTTCAGTAATTTCTTGCAATCTACCGTCTAACAACGTATCTGAAATATTCTGAGCTATACTCTCAGAGGATAATGGTTCTTGCAGTAAGAAACCTGTATTTTCAGGGAATACAAACTCTTTGATCCCTCCTCTTGGGCTAACCAAAACAGGTGTACCACTCGCCATTGATTCTAGAGCAACCATACAAAATGCTTCCTCACCTAATGATGGTACAACCGTTAAATCAGCTAGCGAATAAACTTGATGCATATTTGCCGGAGGAATATTTCCGGCCAGAACACAACATTCTTTTATCTCCAACGCCTTATTGAGTACTTTTTTACGATAAATCTCACGCTCGCCTTTTGTAACTTTTGCATGCTCTCCAACTAACAGAAGCGTAAATTGTGAATCCTTTTTGTGTAGTAAGGACACTGCTTCCATTAATTCAAGCACACCTTTTCTCTTATCTAGCCGCCCTGCATACAAAATGACCTTCGCAGCCTCTTTGAGGCCAAACCTTTCCCTATTCCAGCTGCTTTCTTGCATATAAAGCATTTTATCAATGCCATTTGGTACAACTTTAATATTCTCTAATTTGGCTTCGGTCTGGAAAAAGTTGGCTAAAGAGTGGCTTGGCGCAATGAGCTTGGTTTCTTTACCCAAAGTAGTAGCGTTCTGCCTATTGTGCAGATGAAGTACCATCAGTTCTTCAGGGTAATACTGCTTAACTGCGTCATAAAGTGAAATGGAGTTCTGAATAATCAGAACGGGTTTATCCCCATGCTCTTGATTATGCAAAACCATATCCACAACCCGCTTAGCATAAGGATAAGGGTCTAAACGAGACCATTTCCTAAAAATTCGCTTATAAAACGCACTAGTATATATCCTATTGATTGAGGAATAATCACTAATTCTTTCAATAGGCTTTTCTGACTTCTCTCGCTTACAGATAACTGAATTATTACTTTTCATTACCTTAGCGACATTATAAATCCACCATTCTACCGCGGCTGCATAATTTGGGGGGATAGAGTGAAACTCAGGAGCAATAAAAACAATTTTCTTCATAAAAGCAGCTAATCTTATAATTTATCGATGAGGTAGAGAATCGGACTAAACACCGAGTTTAAGTCAACAATCTAGAATCCACAATTGATGATAAAAAAAAGCCCCGAAACGGGGCTGAAAGACAGGGATGGTGTCTATGGCAAGGAAAATCGTTATTGACGCTGTTTTATAGATAGTTATAACAGCATCAGTACAAATACCGGGTAGTTCGTGCCTGATAACATCTCTGGAACTGTTTTTCTTGCTCAGGCGTCAGCACTTGATACATCTGATTGCGAATACGCGCAAACTTCTGCACCGATATCAACATTATATCTTGCTATTTTTTCAAGCTGCGCTCTAATCGCAACTTAATCAAAATTCTTTGCTACCAAAAGGCCGTATATCTTCTGATCTTCTATCTGAATATCCGTTATTAATTGCTCATACAGATACCGTTTTTTCACCAGAACCCACATCACCTACCGCTGCTTTTCAGTTAATGTGATTCCCCCAAAGACACAACTATAGTTATAGTTACGCAGAAAGTTGCCAGAATCACTGTTGTCATATGGCAGACAAAGCGATGAATCAACCTCAGAGTCGTTACACGTATCCAACAGTTTCGGCTAGAGCCATCATCGTTCCAAGAACGGGTATTGACGCTAAAGCTAACATTGCTATTTTACGCACTTTTAGTAATTCCTCACTTTATCGAATAGCACTATTCGATTCAGTGCGGGTAATATAGCCCCACGGCTGCAAACTAGCGTCAGAGCATGTAAAAGAACGTAAAGTCATGGAATAGCAAAATTTGTTATCGTATTTTGCTCTCGGAGGAAGAATGAATGCATAAGATATTATTAGTTGATGATGACCGCGAACTGACAGCTTTATTGAAAGAACTTCTTGAGATGGAAGGGTTCAATGTGGTTATCGCACATGATGGTGAACAGGCATTACAATTTATAGACTCTTCAATTGACCTTCTGCTGCTGGATATTATGATGCCGCGCAAAAATGGCATTGAAACCCTGAAAGAGCTGCGTCAATATCATCAGACTCCCGTTATTATGTTGACAGCGAGAGGAAGCGACCTAGATCGAGTTCTGGGGCTGGAACTGGGCGCGGATGATTACTTACCTAAACCATTTAACGATCGCGAACTGGTGGCCCGCATACGCGCGATTCTACGTCGTTCCAACTGGAGTGAACAACAAGCCGACAACAGCACACCTATACTGGAAATCGATAAGCTACAACTCAATCCTGGACGTCAGGAAGCCAGTTTTGACGGCAATATTCTGGATTTAACCGGTACAGAGTTCACACTTCTCTATTTGTTAGCTCAACATATTGGGCAAGTTGTTTCTCGTGAACATTTGAGTCAGGAAGTTTTAGGAAAACGGCTAACACCTTTTGACAGAGCCATAGATATGCATATTTCTAACCTTCGACGTAAATTACCTAACCGGACTGATGAATTACCCTGGTTCAAAACACTACGTGGGCGCGGATACTTAATGGTTTCAGAGAAATGATTAATAGTTTAACAGCGCGCATATTCGCAATCTTCTGGCTAACACTGGCACTTGTCCTAATGGTGGCACTGATGGTGCCCAAGCTGGATTCCCGGCAATTAACTCCGCTATTAGATAGTGAGTACCATCAGGGAAATCAGTTAGCCAGACATATTGAAGCAGAATTGACCCGCCATCCCCCCAGTGATCTGTTCTGGTGGCTAAGGCTGGATCGTGCCATTGTCAAATGGGTACCACCCGATCAACGCTTATTTCTCGCAACCGGAGAAGGACGAGTTATAAGCACTGAGAAACGCGATACGCAGCTCGTGCGCAATTTTATGGGGCAATCAGATAACTCCGACCACCCTAAAAAGAAAAAATATGGTCGTGTCGAAATAATGGGACCATTTTCAATACGAGATGGTGAAGATTACTATCACCTTTACCTGCTTCGCCCGACAAACAGTCCACAATCAGACTTTATCAATCTGATGTTTGATCGTCCTCTTCTGTTACCAGCAGCAACTATGCTCATCAGCGCGCCATTACTCTTATGGCTGGCGTGGAGTTTGGCAAGGCCCGCACGTAAACTAAAAAATGCAGCAGATCAGGTAGCAAAAGGTAATTTAAAACAACACCCAGAACTGGAATCAGGCCCACAGGAATTTCTGGCAGCCGGCAGCAGCTTTAACCAGATGATTAGCGCACTAGAAAGGATGGTAACCGCTCAGCAACGTCTCATCTCCGACATTTCCCATGAACTGCGTACTCCCCTTACCCGTTTACAACTCGCCACAGCATTATTGCGCCGCCGTCACGGAGAAAGCAAAGAACTGGAGCGTATTGAAACAGAAGCACAATTACTGGATAGCATGATTAACGACCTGCTAGTACTTTCCCGTAACCAGCATAAAAACGAACTACTGCGCGAAAACATCAAGGCTAACAAGATATGGAATGACATACTGGAAAATGCCAAATTTGAAGTCGAGCAGATGCACAAAACACTGGATATCGTTTCACCTCCCGGTTCTTGGATTATCTACTGCAACCCTGCGGTACTCGGTAGTGCACTAGAAAACATCGTCCGCAATGCCGTCCGCTACTCCAGAAGCCATATTGCCGTTGCATTTAAAGCCGATAATCACGGAGTGACGATTACCGTTGATGACGATGGTCCTGGAGTCAGCCCTGAAGACCGTGAACATATCTTTCGCCCGTTTTATCGGACAGATGAAGCGAGGGATAGGGAATCAGGTGGAACTGGTTTAGGACTGGCGATAGTTGAAACTGCGGTGGAACAACATCGGGGCTGGGTTAAGGCAGAGGATAGCCCTTTAGGTGGATTGAGGCTAGTGATTTGGTTGCCGTTGCATGGGAGATAGATAATGACCTGATTAAAATTAAGCTAATAACAACATGTAATAATTAAAGAAAAAAGACTATTATACTTGACCTTGGAACGTTGAGGGACTAATCTCGTCACTGCTTAACACAACTTGTTGATATGATTATTTTTATTAAGAGAGAAAATTGTTTTATATTAACAAGATAGACTTTACCAATTCCGAAATAATAGGCACTCTGGGAGCCATAACCTAGTGCGGTAGCTTTAATAAAAATATCTTTCTATATACATTCCTTTCCAAATTCTGCATCAATCCTAAAATCAGCTGAAAAAATTAAAAATGAAAATTCTAGTTACTGGTGGGGCAGGTTTTATTGGTTCTGCCTTAATTCGACATATTATTAATAATACTAATGATAGTGTGATTAATATTGATAAACTCACTTATGCAGGCAACTTAGAATCCCTCAAAGAAATTGATCATAATCCGCGTTATTCTTTTGAAAAAGCCAATATTTGTGATCGTAATATACTTGATAACATATTAGAAAAACACCAACCAGATACAGTGATGCATCTGGCTGCTGAAAGCCATGTAGATCGTTCAATTAGTGGTCCTAGTGATTTTATTGAAACCAATATTATTGGTACTTATACACTTCTAGAGGCTACCAGAAATTATTGGCAACAATTGCCCGAAAACAAAAAGAATACATTCCTTTTTCACCATATTTCAACCGATGAAGTATATGGTGACTTGCCTCATCCAGATGAGCTTCCAGAACATTCTTCCCTTCCTTTATTCACTGAAAAAACCGCTTACGCTCCAAGCAGTCCATACTCTGCTTCAAAAGCATCCAGCGATCACTTAGTTAGAGCTTGGCACAGGACTTATGGTTTACCAACCATAGTAACCAATTGTTCTAACAATTATGGACCTTATCATTTTCCAGAAAAATTGATTCCTCTGGTTATTCTGAATGCACTAGAAGGAAAACCTTTGCCCATTTATGGTAAAGGAGACCAGATTCGCGATTGGTTATATGTTGAAGACCATGCAAGAGCGCTACATTTAGTTGTTAGCACAGGTAAAAATGGTGAAACTTATAATATTGGCGGTCATAACGAAAAAACTAACCTCGAAGTTGTTGATAAGATTTGTCAAATTCTGGATATTCTTGTTCCTAAAGAAGTGTCTTATAAAAAACAAATTACTTTTGTTACTGATAGACCAGGTCATGATCGTCGATATGCTATTGATGCTGACAAAATCAGTAAAGAGCTTGACTGGAAGCCACTGGAAACATTTGAGAGCGGTATCCACAAAACTGTTAAGTGGTACTTATCAAATACCTCGTGGGTCAAGAACGTGAAGAGTGGTGCTTACCTGACGTGGATTGAGCAAAATTATGAGGAACGTAGTAAATGAACATTCTATTGTTCGGTAAAAATGGACAAGTTGGATGGGAACTTCAGCGTTCACTCGCACCACTCGGCAACCTGATTGCACTGGATGTACAATCCACTGAGTATTATGGTGATTTCAGCAATCCAGTAGGAATTGCTGAAACTATACGTCGCATCAAGCCAGACGTAATTGTCAATGCAGCTGCTTATACGGCCGTCGACAAAGCAGAGTTCGAACCTGAATTTGCCTCATTGCTGAACGCAGAAAGCGTAAAGGCCATCGCCCTAGAGGCCGCAAAACTTAACATCTGGGTCATCCACTATTCAACCGATTATGTTTTCTCAGGAGAGGGTGAAAAACCGTGGGTAGAAACTGATCACACTGCGCCACTGAACGTCTATGGTCAGACAAAATTAGCGGGGGAGAAAGCACTACAGGAAAACTGTTCAAAGCATCTCATTTTTCGTACCAGTTGGGTTTATTCAGGTAAAGGCAATAACTTTGCGAAAACAATGCTGAAACTGGCAAAAGAGCGTCAGGAACTTTCTATCATTAACGACCAGTTTGGTGCACCGACAGGAGCTGAATTATTAGCTGATTGTACTGCTCACGCTATTCGTACGGCCATGACTCAGCCACAAGTGGCAGGGTTATATCATTTAGTCGCTGGAGGGGAAACCTGCTGGCATGACTACGCTGGACTAGTTTTCGCTGAAGCCAAACGTTCTGGAATAGAACTGGCGCTGAGCAAATTAAACGCAGTATCTACAGATAATTTTCCTACACCAGCTAAACGGCCGCATAATTCACGATTGAATACAGAAAAATTTCAGCGCACCTTTGGTCTGGTACTCCCGCATTGGAAAGTAGGCATCAAACGTATGTTGGCAGAATTGATTACAACGACTGCACCTTAACTTATTCTCTGAGACAGTAAAATGAAAACACGGAAAGGTATTATTCTGGCTGGCGGTTCGGGTACTCGTCTTTATCCTGTGACCATGGCTGTGAGTAAGCAATTGCTGCCAATTTATGACAAGCCGATGATCTATTATCCCCTGTCAACGCTAATGTTAGCTGGAATTCGCGATATCCTTATTATAAGTACGCCACAGGATACTCCGCGCTTTGAGCAACTACTTGGCGATGGTAACCAGTGGGGACTAAATCTGCAATACAAAGTACAGACATATCCCGATGGTCTGGCACAGGCGTTTATTATTGGTGAAAAATTTATTGGCGATGATAACTGCGCGTTAGTATTGGGTGACAATATTTTTTACGGCCATGATTTGCCGAAATTGCTGGATAGCGCAGTGAATCAAGAAAGCGGGGCGACGGTTTTTGCTTACCACGTTAACGATCCTGAGCGCTATGGTGTCATTGAGTTCGATAAACAAGGCACGGCAATTAGCCTTGAAGAAAAACCACCTGAGCCGAAAAGTAACTATGCGGTGACTGGTCTCTATTTCTATGACAATAATGTGATTGAAATTGCTAAAAGCTTAAAACCTTCTGCGCGTGGCGAACTGGAAATTACCGATATTAACCGCTTGTATCTGGAGCATGGTCGTCTCTCCGTAGCAATGATGGGACGTGGCTATGCATGGCTCGATACCGGGACGCATCAAAGTCTAATTGAAGCTAGTAACTTTATCGCAACCATCGAAGAACGGCAGGGATTAAAAGTATCCTGTCCTGAAGAAATTGCTTTCCGAAAAGGATTTATTGACGCAAGGCAAATCGAAAAACTGGCTAAACCACTAGCAAAAAATAATTACGGAAAGTACTTGCTGAAAATGATCGGTAAAAAGTAATCGAAAAAGAAAGGAATAATGTTTTTCTTTTAATCAAATCCTCAGCATTAATCGAACATACCCAACGTCATTGAAGATACTTGATTTTTTACTCAAATTAGCCCACGTTGACGACCATGAAAATTCATCTCACGTCAGACCAAAAACTGGCCCTCGAATTAATGCATGATACCACTCGTGGTGGACGAGTACTCGACCGTATTAAAGCCGTTCTTTAGTTTCTGAGGGCTGGACAACTCAGATGATTGATCAGGTCTTGCATGCTCATGAAAACACGGTAAATCCTCATCTGAAAGTTTATGTCAGTCAAGAAAAGCGCCCCCTGAAAATGGGGGCGCTCAAGGTCATCTGTCCGCCGAGCAAACGGCTGACTTGGTTGAGTATCTGCCTGTCAATTTGATGCATAAAACCGCACAAATTGTAGCCTATGTCCAATCACGCTGGTCAATTACTTTTACTGTGACCGGAATGGCGAAATAGCTTCATCATCAAGGTTTCAGCTATAAGAAACTAATGGGCGTTCCTCATAAATTTGATGCGGATAAACAGAAGCAATTTATTGAAGTCTACAACGCGTTGAAAGACAGCCTCGGTTAGCATGAACCGATTCTGCTTATTGATGCCTGCACCCTACCCAGTCCACAAAATTAAGTCATTACCGGATGAAAACAGGCATAAACATGTCAAGATAGTCACCACCACAGGCGGCCGTATTCGCCTTATATTATGGGCGCCCTCAATTACAGCGAATTGAAGAGGCAATTATTCGTGAATATCCGAGTATTAATGAGAGAAATGCGGCTTATTTTTTGGTGTAATCGGAGAGAACTATCCTCTTTCACAAAAAATCCACATCATTCTGGATGGGACAAGCTATCACCAAACTATCACCGAACAAATTTGGTGAAAGATATCGCAGAAGTTTTCAACATTGAATTACGTTACTTACTGCCTTATAGCCTGAGCCTCAATCCCATAGAGTAATGATGGAAGTGCGCCAATCGGCAGGTACGAAACAATGTCTATTTCCCGGATGCAAAAACGTTCTGTGAAATACTTCACCACTTTTTTCATATCATTTTACCAGAAAAAACAAAATAGCTAACGCCCTGACTAGACTAACTGTTAACTTTCAGATTTTAAAACCTGTATCTTCGAGTTAATTGCGTATAATAACCTTTAATAAATAGCTTACAATGAAAATATTGATCACAGGCATCTCTGGTTTTTTAGGTTCAAGACTTTCTGAGCTTCTAATGCATAAGTCATTCGATGTTTCAGGTAGCTCACGCATGGGTGATACAACCCGAAATATCTACGCCACTGGCGATATTGATGGTCATACCGCCTGGCATAATATCGTCTCTGGTTGCGATGTTGTCATTCATGCAGCAGGACGCGCGCACATTCTGAATGACAAAGCAACAGATATTGCCGCGGCCTTTAAAAAAGTGAATTGTGATGCGACAATAAAGCTCGCTGAAGACGCCTTCGCAGCTGGTGTCAAGCAATTTATCTTTATTAGTTCGATCGGTGTAAATGGTGATAATCCGAAACAACAAGCCATTAGCGAGAATTCCGCTCTGCATCCCGCTTCACACTATGCAATTTCCAAATACGAAGCAGAAAAACAGTTACTGGAAAAATATAAAAACACGAAGATGGCCATTACCATTATTCGTCCAGCATTAATTTGTGGTCCAAATGCACCGGGAAATATCGAGCGCCTACTCAAATTAGTAGCAAGTGGCCTGCCGTTGCCGTTCAAAAAGGTCAACAATGTCAGAAGCATGGCATCACTAGACAACGTATGTGATTTTATTGCCCACTGCATTGACAATCCATTGGCAAAAGATGAAGTATTCGTTTTTTCTGACGAGATTGAATTGTCAATCGAAGAGATTGTCAGCACGATGGGCACAGGGATGGGAAAAAAAGCCAGACTAATCTATTTCCCGCCCTTTATCCTAAAGTCGCTGTTGTATTTGCTAGGCAAAAAGAAAATGTATGAGCAACTTTTCGAATCGTTATCTATTGATGCATCGAAATCCAGAACATTGATGAAGTGGCAACCGATTGTAAGTATCCAAGATTCCCTCTTCGCAGCAGGTCAAACATTTCACGGGGATAAAAAATAATGTCATTCATCGTCACGTTGCTCGCGGCGTTTATTATTGCATACATTCTAACTTGGCTGTTACGGGGCTATGCCATTCGCAATAATGTCTTCGATATTCCAGTACATCGCAGTTCGCATTCAACTCCCACACCGCGAGGTGGAGGAATTGCCATTGTTATAACACTACTTACTTTTATGAGCATTGGCTACTTTTCACTACTTATTTCTCGCGATGTGATGTTGGCGCTGGCTATTCCTGGCTTGATCACCGCAGTAATCGGTTTTCTTGATGATCACGGACATATAGATGCGAGACTTCGTCTGTTGTTCCATTTTCTAGCTGCTGGTTCTGGACTTTATTTTATCGGAGGTTTCCCGACGATTGTGGTTGCCGGTTACAGCATCAATATTCCCGTTGTCAGCATCATTTTTGGAATGTTGTTCCTTGTCTGGATGCTAAACCTCTATAATTTTATGGACGGAATCAATGGTATTGCAGGCATCGAAGCTGTATCGTTCGGGGCATTGAGCCTGCTGGTTATTAGCTTAAGTAACCCGGCATTGTTAGATCAAGACTTGTCCTTATGCCTATTGATTCTTGCCGGAGCCAGTCTCGGATTCCTAGTATGGAATTTTCCGGCTGCACGCATCTTTATGGGTGATGCTGGTAGCGGATTCCTCGGTATTGTTATTGGCCTGCTGTTACTTATTGCCAGCCAAGCAGATCACCGCCTGTTTTTTGCCGAGCTGATTTTACTGGGCGTATTTGTGATCGATTCAACCGTAACGCTGTTACGTCGGGTGGCGCACAGACACAAACCTTTTGAAGCGCATGCCAGCCATTGCTATCAAATACTATCCCGTCACTATCAATCACATACGAAAGTCACAACGGGTGTGATAGCGATCAACGTACTGTGGCTAACGCCTCTTTCTTTTGCTGCGGCAGCATCATACCTTGATGGCGTATTGGCTCTTATCATTGCATGGGTTCCTTTGATCGTGCTGGCATGGAAATATGGTGCGGGTGTTAAGGATAAGATTTGAGCATGAGCGTAGGTATTCGCAATTTGTTTTTGAATCTAAAGTCACAACTATGTGTGTGACATCAAGTGGCGTGTAAAACATTAGGAATATCATGTTAGTCTGGTTTATCTCATTACCAAGGTCATACAAAAGAACAATATCTCTTTCCATCGACATTTCTCTTTTGGTCTTCTCTTTTTGGCTCGCTTTCTGGTTAAGAATTGATGCATTGATGCCAATCACCAGTATCCATCATTGGTATCTTGTTTCTTTCAATACCTTAGTAACCCTACTGGTCTTTATTAAGCTTGGCTTGTATCGAGCAGTTTTGCGCTATCTGAACGCGAAACTACTCGTTACGGTGGCTATCGGCATGGCTTTGTCTGCCACGCTACTGGCCATGCTCGCTTCCTCCACTAATATCTATTTGCCACGTACTATCCCAGGTATCTATTTTGCCGTTGGTTTGTTGCTCATTGTCGGTTCGCGACTTTTACTGCGTATGCTACTCAACAGAGGCATGAATTTCGGTACTAAAGTCATCATCTATGGTGCAGGTTCATCCGGATGTCAACTCTTGCCAGCGTTGAGTCAGGCCACGGAATATTATCCGATTGCATTCGTTGATGAAAATGAAAAGTTACAAAATACGACCATTCACGGAGTGACCGTTTATAGCCCGCAAAAACTGAAATGGCTGGTTGATAAGTATGATGTCAAGAAAATACTTTTAGCTATGCCAAGCGTAAACCGTGAACGAAAAAGAGAAGTGATTGCTAAACTGGAAGGGCTGCCCTGCCAAGTGTTATCTATTCCGGGCATGGTCGATTTGGTTGAAAATAAAGCCACAATCGATATGATCAAGAAAGTCTCAATTGCCGACCTACTAGGCAGAGATTCCGTTGCACCATTATCACAATTGATCTCCAAAAATATCAAAGATAAGGCGGTAATGGTCACCGGAGCTGGGGGGTCAATTGGTTCAGAACTATGTCGGCAAATACTCAACAATAGCCCCTGCGTACTTGTCCTGTATGAGATTTCTGAATTTTCCCTTTATGCCATTGAGCGCGAGCTAAGTGATCTTATCAAGCAATTGCATGCGAACATTACGCTAGTGCCGATTCTTGGATGTGTTCAGGATCAACACCACCTTGAACGCGTGATGGCTCGTTTCAACATTGAAACGGTCTACCATGCAGCGGCCTATAAGCATGTACCACTGGTTGAATATAATGTTGTTGAAGGCGTCATGAACAACATTTTCGGTACGTTGAATTGCGCGCAGGCTGCTATAAGCAGCGGCGTGTGTAAATTTGTATTAATTTCAACAGATAAAGCGGTACGCCCAACAAACACAATGGGTGCAACAAAGAGGATGGCTGAGCTAGTGCTACAATCTTTGTCTGCGCAACAGAAATCTACCTGCTTCTCTATGGTGCGCTTTGGTAACGTTCTTGGCTCATCTGGTTCTGTTGTACCTCTATTTGAAAAGCAGATTGAAGCAGGCGGCCCGATAACACTGACACATCCGGATATCATTCGCTATTTCATGACCATCCCGGAAGCTGCTCAGCTGGTTATCCAAGCTGGTGCGATGGGCAAAGGTGGTGATGTGTTTGTGCTAGATATGGGTGAACCGGTGAAAATTCTGGAACTAGCTCACCGTATGATCTCCCTGAGTGGTTTGCGAGTGAAAGATGAAACGACTAGGGAAGGTGACATTGCCATTAAAATTACTGGATTACGGCCTGGCGAGAAGCTATTTGAAGAGCTATTGATTGGTGAAAGTGTTGAAAAAACCCAGCATCCACGCATTTTGACCGCCAATGAAATAATGCTCAGCTACGATAAATTACAAGAGTATTTATGCGAACTTAGGAACGCCTGTATAAATTACGATCAAGTTAAAATACGAGAGATTCTAATTAACGCGCAAACCGGTTTTCAACCTTCTGATGATATCTGTGATATTTTGTCTTAAGGTTTTTGGTACGACAGTACACAGTAATAGTGGTGACGAGCCATAGATTGTTATCGCTAATATTTATTAACTTAATGTATCGGAATTAAAATGCTCGTAACAGCAACCAAAATACCTGACGTGTTGATTTTTGAACCGAAAATTTTCAAAGATGAACGCGGATATTTTTATGAAAGCTTCAATCATGCCAAATTTGAAGAAGCTGTCGGTCATGAAGTCACTTTTGTCCAGGATAACCAATCAAAATCTCAGAAAGGTGTTGTCCGTGGTTTGCATTTCCAAGCGGCACCCTCAACACAGGGCAAATTAGTTCGCTGCGTTGCTGGTGAAGTCTATGATGTCGCGGTTGATATCAGAGAAGATTCGCCAACGTTTGGTCAGTGGGTTGGCGTGCATTTATCTGCTGAGAACTGCAAACAACTGTGGCTCCCGGAAGGTTTTGCGCATGGCTTTGCCACGTTGAGCGACTCGACAATTTTTCTGTATAAAACAACAAATTATTACAATTCCAAAGCGGAGCGGACCATCCTGTGGAACGATCCTGCACTGGCCATTGACTGGCGTGTAGAACAACCAATCTTATCCGATAAAGACAAAATTGCGCCTCTGTTACATCAATTACTGGAGAACAAAGGTGGATATTAAACTGATTCCTCTTCAAACCCATGGCGATGAGCGTGGTTCCTTGGTTGCTCTGGAGTATGGCAGCAATATTCCGTTCGAAATCAAACGTGTTTATTACCTGTTCAATACCAGTAAAGGTGTCAAACGTGGTTTTCACGCACACAGAAATCTAAAACAAATTGCCATTGCCGTTCGCGGTTCTTGCCGATTCGTTCTGGATGATGGCAAAGAGCGAGTGAATCTGCTGCTGGATAACCCTGCGCAAGGTTTAGTGATTGAATCCTTCATATGGCGTGAAATGGTTGATTTTTCAGAAGATTGTGTTCTGATGGTGTTGGCCAACGAACTCTATGATGAGAGCGACTATGTGCGCAATTACGATGACTTTCTGGAATCAGTCCAGGGGAGGGCTGGCTGTGACTAGTAATTGGATTTTAACCGATGATGAGTTTATGAAACCCTCATATCGGATAAGCCCGTTCAGTACATCATCTATTGCAACGAGTTGCTGTTTACCACCGGCCAGCAAGGATGTGCAGTTTTTTGAAAAAAGACATCCAGCGTACCATCAGTACTATTTGCTCAAAGCACGCCACGGTATCACGCTAGCGTTAACCAACTTGGAGCTGGCAAAAACAGATTGTGTCACCGTGCTTACCACCACGGATAATCTGTACGTCAGTGGGTGCGTGACAAATGCGATTGAAGCTGTTTGCAAATGGAATCGTACGCTGACTGAAGAAACCAAAGCTATTGTGGTTGTCCATGAGTTTGGTACTGTATATCCGGATATGGATCAGCTCTACCAGCTTGGTGTTCCCATTATCGAAGACTTTGCCCATTCATTTAATTCCTCGTCTGCAGACTCCGGGCGCAGTGATTTTGTCATCTATAGCTTTCCTAAGTATTTCCCGATTCAGTTCGGTGGAATTATCCTTAGTCGCAAGGCGTTGACCACTAAGCCGGAACTGGGCGCAGAGCACGAAGACTATGTTAAGCGTGTGATTTCCGCACATATTGACCATGTTGATGAATATGCCGACATACGATGGAAAAACTATCGCTATCTGTTGGAGCAGTTTGCGGGCTTGTCCTGCACGCCACGTTTTACTTTTAGCGAACGGGAAACACCATCCGTATTTATTTTTTGTCCTCCGCCAGATGTTGACCTTATTGCGCTGAAAACATTTATGCAGGGTAACGGAATAGAATGTAGTGTTTTTTATGGCGAACAGACGTTTTTCATTCCGCTGCACAATAGACTGCAACAAGCAGACCTTGACTATTTTGTTTTTGTCTACAATGAGTTTATTCAACGGGGCGCGTGATGAAATTAGAAAACATTACATTGATTGGTAGTGCAACAGTAGACCCTTCGACAAGCATTAATAATGTTCATTTAGGAGATAATGTTAAAATTGCTAAACGATGCTCTGTTTTTGGTTCAAAAGAAAACATTCTTGAAATTGGTCATGACAGCTATGTCGGAATGAATTCAATTTTAAACGGCTACAGCGCCAAATTAACCATCGGTGCTCATGTAAGCATTGCGCAAAATGTAAACATAATGACCGATTCAGGTCCAAACGCCAGCGAGCTTTTGCAAAAAATCTATCCGATTCAGAAAGAAGAAATAGAAATTGGCGATCACTGCTGGATTGGCACTTCGGCGATTATTATGCCAGGCGTTAAATTGGGTAATTTTTGCATCGTCGCGGCGAATAGCTACGTCAATACGTCATTTGAAGACTACTCCATTATAGGTGGAACACCCGCTAGATTAATTAAAAAAATTAATCATTGCGAGCTAAAAAAGGATTAAGTTATGACCAGAATAGCATCGAATGAAAAATATGCTGTCAACCTAGTTGATGAGTATGCGGAAAATAATTTTTTTTCTAGTAAATGCTTTATTGAGCACCAGATTATCGTGCAGAAAAAAGAGGTACGAACATTTGTTCTGGTGGATCTCACAAGCAACAAACAACTCGCCATCAAATCTTTTGCTCGCGGACAAAATTCCTCTAACTGGACGTCCCCGATAACCGGCGCTTTTGGACCCATTGAGGCCAGCGAGCTTATTTCTATGAGCGAGCTGGATTTTTTCATCAGCGCTATCTCTGATTATATGTTATCTCTGGAAAACAGCGCTAAAATCGTCTGGCGTCTGCCTCCGCAATACTACCAAAGCAAAGTCCACACCAAAGTTCAGAACGTTCTGTTCCGCCAAAAATGGGCTCTGGATGAATATGACCTTAATTTTCATCTTTCCATTACCAGCTACGAGGATTTTCGCGATAACCTCAGCAGCAGTAAACGAAGAGAGCTTAACCGCATTACAAAGTCTAAGCCGGAATTTAACGAAGCAACCACGGCTGAGCAGCGTAAAAGTGTTTATGACGTCATTAAGTTAAACCGAGAAAACCAGGGGTTCCCGATGACAATGTCATGGGAGGCAATTGAAGCACTTTCTCTTGCTATGGGAGAGAAGATTAAGTTTTATATTCTGACGCGCGACAATGTTGTTCTTGCTGGTGCTATTTGTCTCATACTTGATACCAACACATTATATGTGTTTTATTGGGGCGAACATCCGGAATATAGAAAAGATTCTATCATCATTAAGTTAACCGAAGGTATCTATCTTGCAGCCGCTGAAGGCGGGTTTTCGACGCTTGATATCGGTACCTCGACAGACCATTCAGAGCCAAACCAAGGATTGATCAATTTTAAAGAGAGCATTGGTTGTCTGGTTAGTCAAAAAATTACAGTTAGCTTAAGCAAAGATGGAAAATAAAATGAAAGTAGACTTTTTGAATCTGCAACAAATTAACGCGCGCGATGCGCAAGAAATGCTTACGGCATGCAAAGAAGTTATTGATTCTGGCTATTATATCGGTGGCGATAAAGTTGATGCTTTCGAAAATAAATTTGCGGCTTACTGCGAGGCAAAACACTGCATTAGCGTGGCAAATGGTCTTGACGCATTAAACCTTGTTTTACGTGTCTGGAAACTGCAGGGCCACCTGCAAAACGGTGATGAAATCATTGTTCCTGCTAACACCTACATTGCATCGATACTTGCGATCACTGAAAATGGGTTAGTCCCTGTGCTTGTTGAGCCTGACTACAATACATTCAACATCACTGCGGCAGCCATTGAATCCGCTATCACCGCGAAAACGAAAGCCATCCTTCCTGTACATCTGTACGGTCAGTTAGCACCAATGCCTGAGATTATGTGTATTGCAGAAAAACATAATCTATTGGTTCTGGAGGATAGTGCCCAAGCACATGGTGCCATGCTTGAGGGAAAACGTGCGGGGACATGGGGTCACGCCGCTGGCTTTAGTTTTTACCCAGGTAAAAATCTCGGGGCATTGGGTGATGCTGGTGCCGTAGTGACAAATGATGACGAGCTGGCAAATGCCATCAAAGCACTGCGCAACTATGGTTCGCACAAAAAATATGAAAACCTGTATCAGGGGCTGAATAGTCGTCTGGATCCGATGCAAGCCGCAATGCTCAGCGTTAAATTAAAACGTCTAGACAGTGATACTGCGCATCGTCGTCGTATTGCGGATATTTATATCAAGAACATGAATAATGCGCTGGTGACTGTGCCATTCGTCACTGAAGCGGCTGCCCATGTCTGGCATTTATTTGTGATTAAAACCCCGCATAGGCAACAGCTGCAGGAGTGGTTATCGGCAAACAACATTCAAACACTGATTCACTATCCTGTTCCGCCGCATAAACAACAAGCCTACTCAGAGCTGAACCATTTGCATTATCCGATCACTGAGCAAATTCATGACGAAGTATTGTCACTACCAATATCTCCGATTTTGACAGAAGATGAAGCTATGTATGTCGTAAACAAAATCAATGCATTTAAAGTGTAAGAGCAAATTTAATGCGGGCTCTATTTAGCGTCACTTTTTGGACTGGTTTGCTAACAATATTTAAAATGACTGTGGGTTTTGTTATTACAAAATTTGTGGCTGTTTATGGCGGACCTTCAGGACTGGCTCTTTTGGGCCAGTTACAGGCTATGGTTACAAGTTTCAATGGAATAATTAACGCTCCTGTCAGTAACGGGATAGTTCGTTATACTGCCGAAAATCATGACATTGGTATAGATAAATGCACGCCTTGGTGGCGTGCAGGTATACGTTGTGCGATATTCCTCTATCTTATCATATTGGTCGTTGTCTTGCTCTGCTCAAACTATCTGGCGCGGGCCTTTCTGGCAAATGAAGAGTATGCTTGGATAATTGTTCTGGCAGGCGTTTTTTTACCACTCACTGCCATCGGAACTTTTGTCAACTCCGTCATCAATGGTACGAAAGATTATAAGAAATATGTCATTGTTGGCATGTTCTCAACCCTATTATCATGTCTGATAATGGTGGTGTTAATCTATTACAAGAAATTGCACGGCGCACTTATTTCTGTTTGTATTCAATATGCATTGGTTGGGTTTATTTCTATCGCGTTTGTCTATCGACAAAAGTGGTTCAAGTCCACTAATTTCTTTGGTAAAACGACCAACAAGAATATTAAAGGTATCACTGGTTATATTTGCATGGCAGTGGTCAGTGCCATTGCTTTACCCACCTCATTACTGTTGATCCGTAACGAAATGGTTGACCAGCTTGGCTGGACTATTACCGGACAATGGCAAGCCGTATGGCGGATATCAGAAGTTTACCTGAGCGTCTTGACGCTTGCGCTTGGAGTTTACTATTTGCCAAAACTTTCCTCTATTAGTGGTAGCAATAAAATTCTGGCAGAAGTAAAAACGACAAGCCACCTGATGTTTGGTCTGGCGATCATTATGGCGCTCAGCGTCTACATGATGAAAGATTTCATTATTCTGATTTTGTTTTCACCAGAATTTTTACCGGCGCGGGAGTTTTTCACTATTCAGCTAGTGGGAGACTGCCTAAAACTCATTAACTGGGTTTACTCTTACCCTATGCTGGCTCGTGGTTGTACACGCTGGTTTATTGCACTAGAGTTATTTTTTGCCTTTTTATTCTATATAATAACGACTATTCTGCTTCATTTCACAAATCTAGCTGTCGACTCCGTATTGTATGCATATGTGATTATCCAGTTGGTTTGTTTACTGTTCTTGCGCTTTGCACTAAAACATATCATTCATTAAATCGGAAGGAACAATGCTAGAGTTAACCTATGCAATGCCTTGCTATAACCATAGCGCTTTTTTAGTTGAGGCTTTGGACTCTATAAAAGATGATGTCGCGACTCATGATTTCAGTTATGAAGTATTAATTATCGATGATGGTTCACCGGACGATTCAGTTCACGTTATCAAACAGTGGATGGAAACGAATAACGATATCAATGTCCGTTTAATTACGCAGGAAAATCACGGTATTGCCAAAACCGTTAATAAACTTTACAACAACTCTAACGGTAAATTTGTTCGGCTTTCCGCTTCTGATGATATCGTCCTTCCCGGCAGCTCCGCTGCGATGATGGCAGTTGTTACTGATAATATCACCTGCGTGTTTGGTGATGGTACCGTTATCGACAACGACAGCAAGCAATTTAGCGATAGCTTTATGGATTATCACGGCGGAAACCCCGATGATCTGCGAAATAACCAACGCATTCCGCAAAAATTGATAGACAAATGGTGTATTGCCGGCCCGTGCATTCTGGTAAGGCGCAATTTCTTTAAACGCTATCAGTATGACGAAAATTCAAGGATCGATGATTTTGACTTCTTCCTGAATGTGTTTAAAACACCGGACAGCGTAATTTACCTCGATCAAAAAGTTTGTGGCTACCGTATACACGGCAACAATACGTCAAAAGTGAAAGATGTAGCCACGCGAGTTGCTAATTTGCAGTCATTTTGCTATTTGCTGGAAAAATACACCTATACTCCTGAATTGAAATACGTACAAAATCAACTTCTGGCCAAAAGATATCTCACTAAGTGTAAAATTAACTACTTGCAGAGGAGTTATCTCAAAGCCGTCTATCATTATGCTATTCACAAATATTATTCATCACTAACGTAAGCAGCTAGTGAGATAAAATAGCCAGTAGTCAGCTTAGAGTGGATTGAAATATGAGTGAAATGAAAAGCCGATTGTCATTTTATATAATGGCTCCGGTACTAACCCAGTTAGCCATTTTTTATCTGTGCTTCAACGTGACAAAGGAAATGTTCTGTTATTCCCTCTTTTACGGCGGCAGCATATTCTTTCTGGTCTGTTTTTTTGAATTAATCTTCAGAAGAAAACTGGATTATTCCAAGTTATACGAAAATATTTACAGTAAATTAGCACGACCCGATAAGCTGGCGCTAAAGTCGTTGGCCTTTTTAATTTTGCTTCTATTTCCCCTTGATGTTTATTTTAATGGGTTCAAATTGCTCAATCCAGTCAGCTACGCTGAACTCTATGGGATCGGACGATTCATTCGCCATGTCACTTCGATGTGCTGGATGCTAGTTCCCATTGCTTATGTCATCAGGCATGAAAACCCGTGGACTGCTAAGTTCTTCATTCTGTTTTCGGTACTATTGCCGATAATGATGATTGACCGTAACCGCTTACTGATGTCTTTCTTTTGCTACTTCTTCATCCTCTACGCACGCTCCCGTTCGATGTCAGTCAGAAGTCGTCCGCGCGAATTTCGTAACGTGAAACTCGGTCTGTATTCATTATTGATTTTACTGCCGACAATATTTGTTGTTATTGGATTCTATCGTAGCGGCACATCTTTCTCGATTGAATCTTCTGGCGACCGTATTGTTTATGGGAAATTCCCGCTGACGGCTTTTTTTGACGTAATGCCGCCGTCTATTAAACAAATACTGTTGTATATCACGACACCTATTTTTAACTTCACTCATGTGGCCTCGACAGGCTTTCTGAACGAACAGTTCTTGCTCAGCCAGATTTCACCGTTTTCTCGTGAAGCGTTCCCAATATACCCTTACTCACCGGTATTAATTGTCCGTTACAACGTAGGTACTGAGTTCTACCCTTTCCTCCTATTTGGCGGATTGCCTCTGGTATTTCTTGCAATGTTCTTTGTCGTTCTGACTTTTGGCGCTGTATTTTACTGGTTCTGCAAAACTCAGGGGATTTATGCTTGGCTACTTTTCCTTAAGTTTTCCTATCTTATGCTATTTCTAGGGTTTGCTCCCCAGTTTTATATATTGCTTAATATTATGAGTTCTATTCTTATATTCTTATTGTACTTGTTTTCTAATTTTTTAAAGTTTTCGATAGTAGGTCATACCAACAAACCCATTGGTGAGAGGCAGCAATGACGGAAAGTAAAGTAGCTGTTTTACTGGCTGCGTATAATGGAATGAAGTGGATAGACGAACAAATTCAAAGTGTTCTTAATCAAGAAAATGTATCCGTAGATATCCACATTAGTGTCGATATTAGTACCGATGATACCTATAAGTATTGCCTTGAGCTCGAAAAAAAATATAGCAATATTTATGTGTTACCTTATGGTAGCCGCTATGGTGGCGCAGCACGTAATTTCTATCGTTTAATCCGTGATGTTGAACTGGTAAATTATGATTTCGTCTCTTTCGCCGATCAGGATGATATCTGGCACCTGAGCAAATTATCGAACGCGATAAAAATACTTTCCGAAAAAGGCTACGATTGTTATTCCAGTAATGTCATAGCCTTTTGGGAAGATGGCAAACAAGTGCTGATCAACAAAGCACAAGCTCAAGTCGAGTATGATTATTGCTTTGAATCTGCCGGACCGGGCTGTACTTATATGTTCAGCAAAGAAGTGGCATTAAAATTCCAAGCATTCATAAACAATAATAGAGATAAAGTCGATGAAGTTGAATTGCATGATTGGCTAATTTATGCATTTGCTCGCCACACCGGATATAAGTGGTTTATTGATTCGTGGCCGAGCATGTTATACCGACAGCATAGTAGCAATCAGTTTGGCGCAAACGGTGGATTACAAGCAGCGAAGCGCAGAATCCAAATGATACGTAATAGTTGGTATCTGACAGAAATAAAACGCATCGTTAGCCTTTACAGTGTTGAAAATCGTCCGTTCTTTGTTAATTGTCTGAATCGCGGTTATTTTGGTCATCTTTATATGGCATGTAATATCCACAAGGTTCGTAGGAAATTACGGGACAGACTAAGCCTTGCAGTTATTTTAGTACTAGGTATGCTAAAGTAAGATTACCACGATGTGTCACAAACAAAGGTGTAGTTCCATTTCGTTTCTTTTACAATCGAATCAAAAGTTGAGAAGAAAAACAATAGATTACTCAAATCAGAAGAAATACACGACAAAGTGGATAGAAACCTTCATTGAGTATGGATATTATTTTAAGCTTCAATCTGACTATTTGCGCATGCCCCTAAACATCGTCCTATTCGAACCAGAAATTCCGCCTAATACGGGCAATATCATCCGCCTGTGTGCCAACACAGGCTGTCAACTCCACTTAATCCAACCTTTGGGTTTCACATGGGATGATAAACGCCTGCGCCGTGCAGGGCTGGACTATCACGAGTTCGCCAATATCAAACAACATTACGATTACCAAGCATTTCTGGAGAGTGAGGGGTTAAGTGCAGTAAATTCACAATCCCCTTCTGGAGCTCGCCTGTTTGCTTTAACAACAAAAGGCACCCCGGCACACAGTAATGTTAGTTATCGTGATGGTGATTATCTGATGTTTGGGCCAGAAACTCGTGGTCTGCCGCCTTACGTGCTGGATAACATGCCACCCGAACAGAAGATAAGAATTCCAATGCTGCCAGATAGCCGCAGCATGAATCTTTCTAATACTGTCGCAGTAGTCGTATTTGAAGCATGGCGGCAACTTGGTTATCAGGGTGCTTTATTAAGGGATTAATACATATACCCGTTGTCTTTCAAACTGCCTCTTTGTTGGCTGCACTCACTCATCCCGGTCACATAGTTATCTATGCTCCCGGGGATGAGTTCCCTTGCCGCCGCGATGCAACTCGAAATCCATTGGGTATAAGCACTCAGCGCCTTACAGCACTGAGTGTTATTAATTCTGTGCTATCAAAAGAGAATAGGTTTTAAATCCCATCTCCATTCTCAAACCCATTATTCATTCCATTAAAATGCTGGTTCATATCCAGAGATGGCTTATCACTTTCAGGTTTACCAACAATCCGCGCTGGAACACCGGCAACTGTGGTGTGCGGTGGAACAGGCCTTAACACTACTGAACCTGCCCCAATTTTCGCACCACGACCAATTTCGATATTGCCGAGGATCTTGGCTCCGGCACCAATCATCACGCCTTCACGCACTTTCGGGTGTCGATCTCCACATGCTTTTCCTGTTCCTCCAAGCGTCACCGATTGCAAGATAGAAACATCATTCTCAACAATTGCTGTTTCACCGATAACAATGCCTGTTGCGTGGTCAAGCATAATGCCACAGCCAATTCTTGCAGCCGGATGAATATCCACACCAAAAGAAACTGATATCTGGTTTTGCATGTAAACGGCCAACGCTTTGCGGTCTTGCTTCCATAGCCAGTGTGCAATTCGATATCCCTGTAGTGCATGGAAACCTTTCAGGTAAAGCAGAGGGGTGGAGTATTTATCTACGGCGGGGTCACGAAGCCGGACGGCTTTGATATCACTCGCTGCCGATTCGATCATCTTTGGTTCACTGCCATAAGCATCTTCAACAACTTCTCTGACCGCAATCGCGGGCATGATTGGTGTCGCCAGCTTGTTTGCCAGCATGTAGCTTAAAGCACTACCAAGGTTTTCATGTTTAAGTAGTGTTGCGTGGAAAAAGCTGGCTAACATAGGCTCACAATCGGCCAGCGACCTCGCCTCATTTTTTATATTTTCCCAAACTTCTCTCAGTTCTTCTCGAGACATATCAATCATTCTCATGTGATTGTTTTTATACCCGTCGTCTTTCAAGTAGTTTCTTTGTTGGCTGCGCTCATTCACTCCCGACGAATTTGTCATTCCCTTGCCGCAGCGATGCAGCTTGAAATCCATAGGGTATGTTATGTATGGATATTTTGGGTAACTTAAATGTGGGAATTTTCTCCTTCATCCCTTGTCGCTCTTCCCAATAATGCCTGAGCTGCTTCAAGTACATTTTTGTTACGATATAGTATCTGGTAGATCTGCTCTGTAATGGGCATTTCAACCCCAACTCGTCTGGCTAGTGCCCGAACCTCTTTGGTATTACGATAACCTTCAACAACCTGCCCGATTTCACTCTGTGCAGCATCAACATTAACCCCCTGCCCCAGCATCATTCCGAAACGGCGGTTACGAGATTGATTATCCGTACAAGTCAGTACTAAGTCGCCCAATCCTGCCATGCCCATAAATGTGGAAGGGTCTGCCCCCAGCGCAACACCAAGTCGGCTCATTTCAGCCAGACCACGAGTTATCAATGCAGTGCGAGCATTGGCTCCAAAGCCCATACCATCAGAGATCCCGGCACCAATAGCAATCACGTTTTTTACTGCGCCACCAAGTTGCACGCCGATAAAATCAGGATTTTTGTATACTCGGAAGCTTTTGCCACAGTGGAAAAGCTGCTGAAGCTCTTCGCCAAATTCAGGTGTTGTCGCAGATACTGCAATTGCTGTTGGTAAACCTGCCGCCAGTTCTTTCGCAAATGTTGGGCCGGACACCACCGCTAACGGGATTTCATTGCCTAATATCTCACGAGCCACATCCTGTAATAAACGCCCCGTTTCTGCTTCAAGGCCTTTAGTAGCCCAAACAATGCGGGAGTCTGGTTGTAGATGAGGCTTTATCTGCTGTAAAACATCGCCGAAGACATGGCTGGGAACCACGATCAGGATATTCCGGCTGGCTGAAATAGCATTCTTCAGCTCAGCTTCAAGCTGTAAACTATCAGGAAAAGAAACATCCGGTAAAAATGCCTGATTACATCTGGCTTGCTGCAAAGCACGGACATGTTCAGGGTTATGTCCCCAAAGCACAACATCATGCCCGTTACGGGCCAGTGTAATGGCTAAAGCGGTGCCGTATGAGCCGGCACCGATAACTGTCATAGAAGCAGTATTCATTAGGCTTCCTGTGTTGCCTCATCAGACTGGGAATCAGACTGTTGCTGCAAGTAATTCATGAACAGAGCATCAAAGTTTACTGGTGCCAGGTTCAGTTGTGGGAAAGTACCACGGCCTACCAGGCTGGTGATGCATTCACGGGCATATGGGAACAGAATGTTCGGGCAGTATGCACCTAAGCAGTGCGCCAGTTGAGTTCCTTCGATACCATCAACAGAGAAAATACCAGCCTGTTGAACTTCACACAAGAACGCAGTTTCTTCTCCCAATGTCGCCGTAACAGTGACACGCAGAACAACTTCATAAACTCCCTGAACCAATTCACTAGAAGCAGTATCCAGATCCAGCTTAACTTCCGGCTGCCATTCTTCTTGGAAAATCTGAGGTGCTTTAGGGGCTTCGAAAGAAATGTCTTTCGTGTATACGCGTTGGATCTGGAAAGCCATTTCTGTGTTGTTTTGTTCTGACATAATAATTTTTACCTTTTGTATATCCTTATTAAACCTAGATTATGTAAGTACTAAGTATACTGCTTACATTCACATTCGTTACTTTTTGCCACGGGCTAATGGTAAGTTTTCACCTGTCCACCCGGCAATTCCCTCTTTCAGGGTATAAACTTGTTCAAAGCCTGCTTTCACCAGATTCTCTGCCGGTGTTTTCGATTCCAGACCATTCGCAGAAACAACAATAACAGGCTGCTTTTTGTGTTTTTCCAACTCACCCAGATTGTTATCTTTAATCTCGGATGGAGTCAGGTTAACAGAACCAATGATATGCCCTCTGCGGAAATCGTCACGGGAGCGTAAATCCACGACGATACCATCTTCTTTATTGATGAAATGGATGACCTGTGCGCGAGTGATATCTTTACTCTTGGAGAACACACTTTTTAGTGTCAGGACGATAACAGCCACTAACAGGGCAATCCAGACGAGGCTCAGGATCGTGTTCCGGCTAATAAATTGCATGATTTCTTGCAGCATGGAGGGCAACAACTCCCATTAGTTAATAACAAAAATCTTAAGGTAACAGAGTATACCTGTGTGTTGTGTCAATTACAGCCAGTTAGCATCAACCTAATGCAGTTTTTGCGGAGAGTTTCGAGAAAAAATAAAAAATCTCCATGAAATACTTGATTGCCATATTCCGCTAAAATATTTCATGCCAAACTGGTCAGATAGAGGATTTTCGATAATAAATGAGCTAAATTCACTAAAATTTAGATTATGATTAGGGAAGATAAAAAAACCGTCTACTCTCTGGTCAGAGGCAATTTCACATGAAATAATCGGGCACAACAGACATATAATAGACAAGTACTATAAATAGTTAGTGTAGAGCGGGGAAAGGTACTGAATCAAATGGCTGATAATCAGGGTTTCAAAAGTTTTAACTTTCGGAAGAAGCAAAAACAGTGGCAATTTAGTAGCAGGGCTTTACTGTTCTGTGCCCTGCTGCTTGCTTTTTTCTGTTCAGGGACCTTTGCCAATCAAATTTCAGAAAATAAAAACCAGCTCAAAGATATTCAGCAGGATATTGCTGAAAAAGAGAAAAGTGTCAAACAACAGCAAAAACAACGCACAGAACTCCTCAGCCAGCTCAAGGAGCAAGAGAGTACAATTTCAGAAGTCGGTCGTTCATTGCATAACACTCAGCTTCACCTGAATAAACTGGGGAATGAAATCACCTCCCTGACGAAAAATATTCAGCACCTGCAAATGCAACAAAAAGAACAGCGCAAACGGCTTGCCAGCCAGTTGGATGCAACATTCCGGCAAGGAAATCATCAAGGATTAGAATTACTGCTGAATGGCCCAGAAGCTCAGCGCAAAGAACGTATACTGGCTTATTACAGTTACCTGAATCAGGCGCGCCAAGAGACTATCACTAAGCTCCAAGAAACAACAGATAAACTGAATCAGCAAAAAAAACTGCAACAGGGCAAACAAAACGAGCAACAAACGCTACTAAGCAGCCAAAAACAACAAAAACAAAAAATGGAAATTGCCCGCACAGCCCGGCAAAATACGCTGACAACTCTCGAATCAGCATTGAAGAAAGATCAACAGAGTCTGGCTGAACTTCGGCAAAACGAAACTCGCCTACGTAATAAAATTGCAAAAGCAGAACGGGAAGCGAAGGCTCGCGCGGAACGGGAAGCGCGTGAAGCTGCACGTGTTCGTGCACAAGTTGCGGCTAAGCAAAAACAAGCCCAACAAAAAGGCTCCAGCTATAAACCAACAGAAGATGAACGTGCGTTGATGGCACGAACGGGTGGACTTGGCCGTCCTGCCGGGCAGGCGATCTGGCCTGTTCGTGGTCGGGTTATTCACAGTTTCGGGGAAACAATACAGGGCGAATTACGCTGGAAAGGTATTGTTATCTCCGCAGCGGAAGGGACGGAAGTCAAAGCAATTTCAGATGGGCGAGTATTACTGGCCGACTGGTTACAAGGCTATGGTCTGGTTGTCGTGGTTGAACACGGCAAGGGAGATATGAGTATTTACGGGTACAACCAGAGTGCTCTGGTCAGCGTTGGTCAACAAGTCCGTGCCGGTCAGCCGATTGCTCTGGTAGGAAGTAGTGGTGGGCAACAACAGCCTTCACTGTACTTTGAAATTCGCCGTCAGGGACGTGCCGTTAATCCGTTACCGTGGTTAGGAAAATAATAGAGGGAAACCATCGTGCAGCATCTATTAATACAATGCCTACATTCATTCACTCTATTATTTGGGATGCTTCGCTTTCCGCATATTCGGTTCTGGAAAGTATTACCGCTTTTTGTACTTTCATTTACTCTGAATGCTCATGCTGCGCGTTTGGCTATTGTCATTGATGATTTTGGCTACCGCCTTCACAATGAAAACAAAATATTACAAATGCCATCGGCAGTCTCAATCGCAGTATTGCCTGACTCACCACATGGCAGGGAAATGGCACAAAAAGCCCACAAACAAGGGCGGGAAATTTTAATTCACCTGCCAATGTTACCTCTTAGCAAACAACCGTTGGAAAAAAATACCCTGCACCCTTCGATGAATAAAGAGGAGATTGAAGCCATTATTCACGATGCCATACAGAAAGTGCCCTATGCGACTGGTATGAATAACCATATGGGCAGCGCAATGACTTCTAATCTTAGCGGTATGAAAAAAGTCATGGGTGCCCTATCTCAATATCATCTCTATTTTCTGGATAGTGTAACCATTGGCAGCACTCAGGTTTCTAAAGCATCGATAGGAACGCCTGTACAGATACTCCGCCGGAATGTCTTTCTGGATAATGTTCAGACAGAAGCAGAAACTCTGCATCAACTCAATCGTGCTATTGCTCTGGCTCGTAAACAAGGGTCCGCTATCGCAATTGGTCACCCGTACCCAACAACTATTCGTGCATTACGGCAAGGATTAGCAACATTACCAGATGATATTGAACTGGTAGCTCCCAGCAAATTGCTCAACCACGCTAGGCCAGATAAACAGACTGAACAAGAGTGTATTAATTCTCAGAAATCCAACACTAAATCCGGAATAACATCAGAATCCAGAGTGCAATATCTCAAAATGGTTGGAGAAACATTAGTTCCCAGTGCAATCATTCATATCCTGCAACAGCACTTTGAAAAGTTACATAGTACTGAGCAAATAAAGTCACAACAGGAAGAGGCTATGAAGGATAATTCCTTGCAAGATAAAGCAGGGATAAAAGAGAAGACCACACAAAATAAAACAGGTGCTCATAAAACGGTCAGCACCTGTTCTGGTTCTTAACAACTTATTTTACTAATCTGTATATGAGATTCTCAGCTAATCCCAATTCAGAATAACTTTGCCAGATTGCCCTGAACGCATGATGTCAAAGCCTTTCTGATAATCATCTATTGAGAACTGGTGAGTGATAATCGGAGTCAGATCCAGACCAGACTGAATCAATGCCGCCATTTTGTACCATGTTTCGAACATTTCCCGTCCGTAGATACCTTTAATAAACAGCCCTTTGAAAATAACCTGATTCCAGTCAATCGCCATATCAGAAGGTGGGATCCCCAATAAAGCAATACGCCCACCATGATTCATGGCATTAAGCAAGGTACGGAAAGCCGGTGGTGCTCCTGACATTTCCAAGCCGATATCAAATCCTTCTGTCATACCCAGTTCTGACATAACATCGGTCAGATTTTCCTTACTGACATTCACGGCACGAGTGACACCCATTTTCCTTGCCAGTTCAAGGCGATACTCATTCACATCCGTGATAACAACATGACGTGCGCCAACATGCTTGCACACAGCCGCAGCCATGATGCCAATAGGCCCAGCACCTGATACCAGTACATCTTCTCCGACTAAATCAAAAGAAAGAGCAGTATGAACAGCGTTGCCAAAGGGGTCAAAAATTGCAGCCAGTTCGTCAGAGATATTGTCGGGAATTTTGAAGGCATTAAATGCCGGAATAACCAGATATTCCGCAAATGAACCGGGACGATTTACCCCGACTCCAGTTGTATTGCGGCACAAGTGAGTACGTCCGCCGCGGCAGTTACGACAA
Source organism: Xenorhabdus sp. PB61.4 (assembly GCF_963894935.1). Classification (NCBI taxonomy): domain Bacteria; kingdom Pseudomonadati; phylum Pseudomonadota; class Gammaproteobacteria; order Enterobacterales; family Morganellaceae; genus Xenorhabdus; species Xenorhabdus sp. PB61.4. The sequence goes on along the minus strand of NZ_CAWQJR010000162.1, from coordinate 5,762 downwards.
TAACCACAAGTAATATGGCCTTCTCCGGATACGCGGTCACCAATCTTGAAGCCTTTGACTTCCTGACCAATTGCGACCACTTTCCCCACATATTCGTGCCCGACGACCATTGGCACCGGAATAGTTTTCTGGGACCACTCATCCCAATTATAGATATGCACATCCGTCCCGCAGATTGCGGTTTTACGGATTTTAATCATCACATCATTGTGGCCCAATTCCGGTGTGGGCACTTCCGTCATCCAAATCCCTTCTTCTGGCTTTAATTTTGACAACGCTTTCATAGTGATACCTTATGCAATAATATTCAATTGCTTACCGATACGTGTAAATGCATCCACTACATGTTCAATTTGTTCTTTGGTATGGGCGGCTGAGATCTGGGTACGAATGCGCGCCTGGCCTTTCGGCACGACCGGATAGAAGAAGCCAATCACATAGATACCTTCTTTTAACAGCTCGGCGGCAAATTCCTGCGCTAGTTTTGCATCCCCTAACATGACAGGAATGATGGCATGATCAGCTCCAGCCAGAGTAAAACCAGCCGCTGTCATTTTTTCACGGAACAAATTAGCGTTTCTCCAGAGGCGCTCGCGTAGTTCGTCTCCGTCTTTCAGCATATCCAGAACTTTGATAGATGCGGCAACAATAGAAGGAGCAAGAGAATTGGAGAACAAGTAAGGGCGTGAACGCTGACGCAACCACTCTACAACCTCTTTACGGGCGGCAGTATAACCACCGGATGCGCCCCCCAAAGCTTTACCGAGTGTACCGGTGATGATGTCAACACGTCCCATGACGTCACAGTATTCATGAGTACCACGGCCATGCTTGCCAACAAACCCTACTGCGTGAGAATCATCAACCATGACCAGTGCGCCAAATTCATCCGCCAAATCACAGATAGATTTCAGATCGGCAATCACGCCATCCATTGAGAACACACCGTCAGTTGCAATCAGGATATTCTGTGCACCTTCTGCTTTTGCTTTCTCCAGCTGCGCCCTGAGTTCCTGCATATTATTATTGGCATAACGATAACGTTTTGCTTTGCACAAACGAATACCATCAATGATGGAAGCATGGTTCAGTGCATCTGAGATAATCGCGTCTTCTGGCCCGAATAACGTTTCGAACAAACCGCCGTTTGCATCAAAACATGAAGAGTACAGAATGGCATCTTCAAAGCCTAAAAATTCAGCGATTTTATTTTCTAATTCTTTGTGAGAATCCTGCGTACCACAAATGAAACGGACAGATGCCATGCCAAAACCATGGCTATCCATTCCTGCTTTTGCAGCCGCGATCAGGTCAGGGTGATTCGCCAACCCTAAGTAGTTATTGGCACAGAAATTAATGACATTGTTACCATCAGCAACGGCGATATCTGCATCTTGTGCAGAGGTAATAATACGTTCACTTTTGAACAACCCTTCCGCGCGGGTTTGTTCCAACTGCTCATTAATTTTCTGATAAAACGAAGCTGACATCTTTCTCTCCTGATTACCTGAATAAATGAAGTAATAATGCACAATGTATTCTACTTATAGATATCGCCAGTGACGACAGAGAGAAAGAGATAATATCAAGTTTGTAAAGCGGATCACGGCCTGAAAACTGAGATGTTACAGGATTTCAGGATATTCCCCTATATCAGCAGCTGTCGTCAGTAGGGTTAAGTGATATGATACGCACCAAAGTAAAGCGAACTGACTATTTAGAGGTGGGCCAAATGATTATTGTCACTGGCGGCGCAGGATTTATTGGCAGCAATATTGTCAAAGCACTGAATGACGAAGGCTACAGAGATATTCTGGTTGTTGATAATCTGAAAGATGGCACAAAATTCGCCAATCTTGTTGATCTGGATATCGCAGATTATATGGATAAAGAAGATTTCATTGCCAGCATCGTTGCAGGTGATGATCTAGGCGATATTGATGCTATTTTCCATGAAGGTGCCTGCTCTTCCACAACTGAGTGGGATGGCAAATATATGATGGACAATAATTATCAGTACTCTAAAGATGTACTGCATTACTGCCTTGAGCGACAGATCCCATTCCTGTATGCCTCTTCTGCCGCCACTTATGGTGGTCGTAGTGACAATTTTATTGAAGAGCGCCAGTACGAAAAACCTCTTAATGTGTATGGCTACTCAAAATTCCTGTTTGATCAGTATGTCCGTGATATTCTGCCACATGCAGACTCTCAAATTTGTGGTTTCCGCTATTTCAATGTTTACGGGCCACGTGAAGGACATAAAGGCAGCATGGCCAGTGTCGCCTTCCATTTAAATACACAGATTAATCAAGGCCAGAATCCAAAATTATTTGCAGGCAGCGAGCATTTCCGCCGGGATTTTATTTATGTTGGTGATGTTGCGGCGGTGAACCTGTGGTTCTGGAAGAACAGCGTTTCTGGTATTTTTAACTGCGGAACTGGGCGTGCCGAATCTTTCCAGGCTGTTGCTGATGCTGTTACCGAGTTCCATAAAGAAAAGTCTCCATCCGTGGAATACATTGAATTTCCGGAAAAATTAAAGGGTCGTTATCAGAGCTTCACTCAGGCTGATCTGACAAAACTTCGTGCTGCAGGTTATGACAAATCATTCAAAACCGTTGCTGAAGGTGTTACCGAATATATGCAATGGCTTAATCAGGATAATTAATCGACCTTTATGAAGATATTGGTGATCGGCCCATCATGGGTGGGTGATATGATGATGTCACAAAGCCTCTACCGTACCTTGAAGGCTTTGTACCCAAATGCAGAAATTGATGTGATGGCGCCGGAATGGTGTCGTCCATTACTGGCAAAAATGCCGGAGGTTACTCGGGCTCTGGCAATGCCTCTGGGGCATGGGGCACTTGCCCTCGGTGAGCGCCGCCGTCTTGGGGTAGCACTGCGTGAACGTAAATATGATCGTGCTTACGTCCTCCCTAATTCGTTTAAATCTGCTTTGGTGCCTTTCTTCGCCAATATCCCTTTGCGTACAGGCTGGCGTGGTGAAATGCGCTATGGTTTTCTGAATGATATCCGCACTCTGAATAAAAGTGCTTTTCCGCTTATGGTTCAGCGCTATGTTGCTCTTGCATATGACGGGAAAGCTGTACGCAGTGCTGAAGATCTTTCTCATCCTCTATTGTGGCCTCAATTGGCTGTCAGTGAGCAAGATATTGCAGAATCAACCGCCGCGTTTAATATCGACGATCATCGCCCCGTTATCGGTTTTTGTCCCGGTGCAGAATTTGGCCCAGCGAAACGCTGGCCCCATTATCATTACGCGGCACTTGCTGAACAGCTGATCACCCAAAAAGGCTATCAGATACTGCTGTTTGGCTCCGCTAAAGACAATGAAGCCGGTGAGGATATCCGCGCACTTTTGAGTGAAGAAGCCCGCAAACAGTGCCTGAACCTTGCAGGCAAGACTTCCCTTGAACAAGCGGTGAACATTATCGCAGCCTGTGATGCGATTGTTACCAATGATTCAGGTTTAATGCATGTCGCGGCAGCCCTGAACCGCCCGCTGGTAGCGCTATATGGCCCAAGCAGCCCTGATTTCACGCCCCCTCTGTCAGATAAAGCTGAAGTGATCCGCCTGATTACCGGCTATCACAAGATCAGAAAAGGTGACAGTGATGGTGGCTACCACCAGAGTCTTATTGATATTCAGCCAGAGCTGGTTTTGACCTCACTGGAAAAACTCTTACAGGCGGAGAACCAGCGTTAATGCGTGTTTTACTGGTAAAAACCTCTTCAATGGGTGATGTGTTACATACCTTGCCTGCATTAACAGATGCCAAAAAACACATACCGAATATTAAATTTGACTGGGTCGTTGAAGAAGGCTTTGCCCAAATTCCCACATGGCACAATGCAGTTGAAACTGTTATTCCGGTCGCTATTCGTCGTTGGAGAAAAAACTGGTTCAGGAAAGATATCTGTGAAGAACGGACACGTTTCAGAGAGCAGTTACAGCAACAACAATATGATGCAATTATTGATGCTCAGGGCCTGTTAAAAAGTGCTTTTTTCGTGACACGATTGGCGCATGGTATAAAACATGGCTATGACAGAAAAAGCGTTCGTGAACCACTTGCCATTTTTTTCTACGATCAGCGTTACTCAGTGAGCAAGCAGCAACATGCCGTAGAACGCATTCGTGAATTGTTTGCAGACAGCCTGGGTTATCAAAAACCGGTAGATTCTGGCGACTACGCTATTGCCCGCCATTTTCTGACTCAGCAAACTGAAGGTAAAAATAGTTATCTTGTCTTCCTGCACGCGACTACTCGTGATGAGAAGCACTGGCCGGAAGAACACTGGCGGCAACTTATTGCAGAAATTCAGCCTACTGGTCTGAAAATCAAACTTCCCTGGGGAGCAGAACATGAACACCAACGAGCATTACGGCTAGCAGAGGGTTTTTCCCATGTTGAAGTATTACCAAAACTGACACTAGCAGAAGTCGCACGAGTTATTGCCAGCGCGAAAGCTGTTGTTTCTGTTGATACCGGATTGAGTCATCTTACCGCAGCACTTGATCGTCCGAATATTACACTATTCGGCCCAACAGACCCCGGCTTGATAGGCGGCTATGGGAAAGAACAGCACGCTCTGAAGTCAAAAGATAATACGATGAAGAGTATTAAACCATCAGAGGTCATGCTGTTCTTGCAGGATGTGCTAAAAGAGGATCTTTCCTAACGGGAATGTCTCACACCAACTTTATACTCAAATGTAAGATTCAATATTGTATTTCATTTTAAATTTATACCCTTTTATAAAAATTCCGATTACGTTATTATTCAAAAATAATATGATGATCAGTTTAATAAACTGTACTCATTTTCTAAAAATTAAATTAGGTATATATATGATTTTTTCAGATAAAAGTGATGTTACTATAGTTATCACAAGTTGTGGAAGATTTTCTCTCCTAACAAGTACACTGCAATCATTGGATAAGCATAATACTTATCCTATTAAAAAAATAATAATTACAGAAGATTCAGGGAATGAAAAAATTCTAGATGTAATACCAAAAAATTGGCAACCCCACTGCGAGATAATAATAAATAGACCTAAACTAGGACAAATAAAATCTATTGATTTAGCTTATGAAAAAGTAGATACAAAATATATTTTCCACTGCGAAGATGATTGGCTTTTTTATAGAGATAATTTCATCGAAGATTCACGCATACTCCTTGAAAAAAAACATGATATTCTGCAAGTATGGTTACGTGATTTTAATAAAGATATAAAGATTAACTATCCTTTTCATTATCCTTCTAATCCACAATCAATCTCTGGAGTTGATTTCTCTGTGTTAGAAAGCAATGATGAAACTTGGAAGGGATTTAGCTTTAATCCTGGTTTACGTAGAAAAAGTGATTACTTAAGAATAGCACCTTACTATGTTGGGAAAGATTTCGACAAAGCAGAGGCACATATTTCGAAACTATATTATGAAGAAGGAATGTATGCTGTTATATTAAAGAGTAGTGCTACAAAACACATTGGCTGGAATCAACATGTCATTAATAAAAATGATATCCTCCGTAATAAAAACAAAAAAAGAAAGAAAATAAAATACTTTTCACTAGGATTTATTTCGGGTTGCATATTATCCTTTATTGCTTTAATCATTATGAAATAACTTTTCACTCTAATAATTCAAGCTTCTTTAAAAGGAACTTGAATTATTATCTTATTAGAACTATAATACTAGTTATTTCTTAATGAAAAACCAACAT
>NZ_CAWQJR010000161.1:0-37997 GCF_963894935.1 Xenorhabdus sp. PB61.4 | reverse complement strand
AGCCAGTCACTGAGGTGTACCCAGATATTAGGATCTTCTTTCATCTTCATATTTCCACCCCATCAGAACAATGGGCGTCCGTGGGGTGAGTCTGTGGTCGCCCCTGTGAGTTGTAGTAAATAGGTTGCCAGCCGCAATAGGAGATATTGAGGTTATGGGAGTGATTGCGGTGGCGAATTTGGAATGCCCTACGTTAAATAAAGGGTATTAATTTTAGTCATCACTAGCATACCAATCACTTTCCGCTATCTGGCATTCGAGGGAAAAAATTTCATCTTGGTAATTTGCAATGACCTGTTTTATTACGTTTTTTTGTTCAAATGTTAATGAATCCCAGATTGCAATGATGGGTTCATTTTGGTGAGAGCGCTCTAGCTCAATAAAAAGTTCTTGGATAATAGATGTCTTGGGGATCTGTGGTGCCGCTCTTTCGGATGAATTAACCCCTATAGATAAACGAGTGATACCGTTATCATCAGTAATGACAATTTTTTCTTTAGATAAACGCATACCACCCTCACAAGGACACATAATGAATTATCAAATATTTTCAACTCTATTTCAGGATACACATACGCCCAACGCTTGGATTAATCTAGCTGAAAATACATCACCTATGGTTACTGTCTTAACGACGCATTTATTATGCGAAGGCTTCTTAGAAGCTTATATTTGTTCAAAAGTAAACATTCCTGATTTGTTTTCTGATACTCCAGAAGCTGGAAAAGTGAAGTTTAGAATGCAATTTAGTAGTAAGCTAAAATTCGCTCAGCGTTTAGGGCTTCCATTGGATGCCTATAAGGCTATTGATATTTTGAATAATGTCCGCAATGAATTTGCTCATCGTTTACTTCAAGCTGAAATTAGTAACGAAAAAATTAATCAAATAGCTGCCAATGTGAATAAAATTCATTGTTATGAAAATCAGCATGCGCTTGAAGAAGAGAAATTTGAATACACTAGCGAGGATGGGCAGACCTCTCACATATACGCTTTTAATGATCCACAAACACCTAATGCAATGAAACTCATTATTGCCTATGGTTCATTAATTACTCGCTTAATCCAATTATTTAAAGATAAATACAAAAAATAATATGATTGGTACCCGTGATTACTGGGTACCATATTAATCCTTATACGTTCCCTAAAAACAAAAAGGCCGCATTAAGCAGCCTTGAATTCAGTGTGTAGATTTATTGCCAGTTGAAGCAAAAGTGCAGTGTCTTACCTACGCTTTGTTTCATTAGTTCGCCTAATCGCTGTACATCATCAGACTTATATAAGAAATCAGTTATAGAAATTTCGTTAGAACCAATGCCAAGATTATAAGTTGAACCATTCACTCTTACTTCAAGATTCTTATTCACTAAGTCTGATTGGTTTTGGGTATCGACTCGCAATTCTATACCAATATCGCTGGCAAGTACCATGTACATAAACGAGATGACATTTCCAATACCTAGAGTGTTTTGAAAGTTAGTCAGAGTGCCAAAAGTAGGTTGATCGTAACCTGAATTAAAACCTTTGGCTATATATCCCCACTTTTCACCATTACCAAAGTTACCAATCGCTATATTAAGATCAAAAGACAGCATGCATTCAGTTTTCCAATCGAGTGCCATCATATTTTCGTACAATTCTTTCTGGGATGGTTTCCAAGGAGATAGAGAGCCATCTTTGTTTCTTTTCTCAATAAAAGGCTGCTTCGTGCCATGGTTAAGGTACATGACCTCTTTGGGAAGAATCCAGCCTACACGATAGATTTTTCCCCCAGAGAGCATTTGTCCTAGCGCCCATGCGAAAGACCCCGGACCTGCCATTACAATAGCATCACCATTGTCATACTGTTTTGGCTTATTAACATCAGACATAAACACCTCACTTTATTATTCGTTAAAGGTCATTTCATCCTACTGCTAACTAGCCAGTTAATATTACTGAGGTCAGGTTCTTATCTCAATTGAATAGCCTATAACAGAATCAATACGCCTTAAAATAAGGCAGCGCATTATAAAGTTTATCTGTTAGTCGAGTGCGTAATTCAGTGAGGTGTATATTTGAAGTTTGGTGCTGATGCATGCCATGCCAGCCATTATTCAGATAGTAACTATTGTCTGAGAACGGGGAGCATGGGCTTTCAACAATACCGCCATCCAGACGGTAGCCTGAGTGGACGCACCTTAAACAGGTCTTAATGCCTCTCGAAGGGAGATTACATTCATTATTGTATAATTAGCCATCAATTTAGATCATTAATTGTGCTAATATATGCCCGCCATATCTTAAAGGGAGCGAAATTTAGCGTGATATATATCAAGAATGCAGGTAGCTTCGAGAAACTAAAAGATTGGGAAATTCTTGTTAAAAGAGTGAATTTTCAACAAGAGGTTGATTTATCATCTAAAAAACTGCTTGATGCTTTTGGTTTTTATGAACTATCTGCAAAACAACCGTGCGGCATCAAAAGCTGTAGAAAACAACACTACAAAGGTGTCCTTGTTATCACAGAGGATGGTATAGAAACCAATATTGGACACAATTGTGGATTCAGAATTTTTGGTGTTAAGTTTGAAAATTTAGCTACTGAACTAACTAAACGAGTAAATTACTATAAAACCCTAACTGCAGTAAAAGAAGCAAAAAGTAAAGTATGGGAATATTGGCAATTAGCTGCTAAGTTCCAAGTTGGAGAACGCAATCTTCAATGGGTTGCTCATAATTTTATGGATATAAAAGACATATCCATCATAGGCAGAAGTGCATATCAAAATATAATGCGCCTTGCTGGTTCCGGAAATGGGAAAGTCACCATCTCTAGAAGAAAAACTGCTGAAGAAAGTGATATGGAAGATGTTATGAGTGATAAAGATCACTCTCATTTACAGCCTTTAGATAACGAGACGGATAAAAATAAAAAACCACAATATAAGCAAGTGGTTATTGGTACCATTCAACATTGCGAAAGTGTTCTTTCTGACTACGATGTTGCTTTAATTTATGAAAGAGATGTCAAAAACGTACTTAATGCTCTTGATGAGTGCAACCCAGATAGCATGCATCAAAACAAACTGACCTCTCTACATATAAAAGTGTCTAAACTAGATGAGCGAATACGATTCATTGAGGAAAGAATAAAGAAAGCGCAAGTTTTCTTAACTCAAACGAATCTAGCTCCTCTTTACGCTAAAATTGAAAGCCAACGCAATGTAAGTAAAAAAGATAAAGAATTATTTTCTGCTTTTTTACTAACCCTGCCTGAAGTTTAGGTTTGGAAGTCTAGACCAAAAATCATAATCATCAGGGTGGAATGGTACACAATCACCATCCACCCACCCTGCAAAATGAAGAAATTCATTTTGGTTACCAAAGACAGCCGACACCAAACTATATCCCTCGCAATCACTAAAGATAACAAATGAATTCTGCGATAATTTTTTCTTTGGCACCTCTTGGGAAGGGCTAAAGTTTAATGTACTAATCATTGGTGACAAAATAACCCCCAATAAACAAAAAACCCCGCGAGTGCGAGGTCTGAAATTAATAAGCTGTGTGACATTGCTATCACTCTTATCACAATAGCAGCATTTTTACGTACGTAAAGCTATTTTTAGAAGTTACTGCATAATTGATGGGTACTAATATTCTGCGGTGCTAACTGGACGTATTTATCCATTTCCAGTGCGACATCCAGCATCATTAACATACCTTCAATAACACCTTCGGCCTTTTGAAGCTTCTTCCCGATGTGTCCATCAGAACACTCATGATCCTGCGCCAATTGCATGAACGTTTTCCCGAAGACGTAATAATCAAATAGCAGATCATGGGCCTCGTTATTATTCTTGTTCAGTCTCGCCATGCAGCTAGAAATTATGAGGGCATCATCATCACAGCACTGTGGACGTGATTTTACTCTATTCGGGATTAACCCCTTAAAACCTGCTGCAATGGATGACCAGTAAACACCGTCACTGTTATCAGCCGCCCATGCTCCCCAGCGTTCCAATACCATCTGAATATCACGCATCTGCACACTCTCCCACCAGATTGAGGATAACCCTGTCGGTCAGCGCACGATCATGGAACCGCTCTTCCCCTAATACCCACTTACAAACCTCAATCGCTTCCTGACGACTCACAGGCTGAATGGTGGCGAGTTTCTTTTCGATATACTCTTCCCGGTCATAGATATAGTACCGATCAGCATCACCGAATCCGTCCGGATACAACTCTTTATCCGCCACATTGCGCATCTGATATAACCAGCTCCAATACAGACACTCACGGACCACATCAGACAAGGTGTGCGGTTCAGGTAGCTGCTCGGCAAAGCCTTTTGCTGTAACCTGACGCAATTTCTCAGTTTCGATAATGCGATCACCATGCATACACCCTTCCGCCAACTCCTTTTCATTCCAGTAGTAGCCGGACTCATAAATTTCGGCCAGCTCACCGACCAGCATTAATTTTTCCGGCTCGGTCAGTTCCAGCGCGGCTTCATAAGTAGCGAAAACACCCCTGACCTGACTGGCTTTCTCCACCTGTGCTTTCGCCCGATCAAGGTAGCCTTGCGGGTTATCCATGCCGACAGAGCCAAAAGCAACCTGAAACGGGTGCGCACCGGTTTTCATCAGATAGTCAGAATATTTCTGCTGCGCCTCTTTCGGGGTAATTTTCAGTTTTTTTAATGCAGCTTCGGCAGCCTCAAAGTGGGCGGGTTCGTTGGTCTTAATGACCGCCAATACCCACAGGTAAGCATCCACCTGTTTGTTACCCGTGATCTTACGCTGAACGGGTAGCGGTTTGACCGTGGCTAGTTCAGTGCTGTAAGTCGGTTCAGGAATAGTAAAAAGTGCTTTGTGTACTAAGTTGTCCGTCATTATGCTGCCTCTCACGGCTTGATGACTATAATGTTTAGTTTGTATGGTTTCGTCTTCACATCAGCTGTGTTTCTGAAACTTTTCCGTCATCATCCATTGGGTAGAATGCGATCAATTCATACTCCCAGCCATTATCAGTAGCACCATCTTCATACTTAAAAGAGAAAGTGAACAAATAATCTCCCTCCCTTTTTATTTCTGGCGCGAGTCGCATAAATCCCTCCAGATCTTTTAGTTCATCAATGACCGTTTCACCTTCCACATAACAAATGAATGGATGAATTTCTTTTTGATAATGGACTTTTAAGGTAATCTTCCTCATACATTTGCTCCTTTAGCAAAACGTTTGTGTGGCTTGTTATCGGTGTTCTGGCAGACTTTGGCGGCTTCTTTCTGATCGACCGAAACAAAGTGACCATTACGGAATCGCTGGTAAACCGTACCAAGCTGACCAAACCTGTTTTTGGTGACGATAATTTCTGCGTAGGGTGCTGCGGGGGAATTTTCTTCGTATACGGCCTCACGATACAACATAATGATGCTGTCCGCGTCCTGCTCAACACTGCCAGAATCGCGTAAGTCAGCGTTTACCGGACGTTTATTGGTGCGTTTCTCAACGTCTCGGGACAGTTGACTCAGAGCAATAACAGGTGTGTGAGTGTCTTTTGCCAGTCGCTTTAAACTGGCTGAAATATGTGCGACTGCCAGATCATTTCGCTCTGCCTTTGGCTTATCAATCAGACCTAAATAATCCACCATGATAAGAGACAGTGCCGGATGTGCTTTCTTGTGGCGCTTAGCGATAGACATAATCTGCTCGACCGTTAGCTTACTGGCATCAACAACCCATACATCTAACCCTTGCAGCCTGCCAATACCGCCTGCCACTCTCGCCCAGCCTTCGTCGTCCATTCTGGCGGGGTTTCGCAAGGCTGAGACTGCCAGACTGGATGCCCCCGCTAACTGACGTTCAATAATCTGCTGAGAGTCCATTTCCATTGAGAAAATCAACACGCCGCGCTTCTGGTCAGTGCCGGTGACTTTCTGACTTGCGACACCCTCCGCGACTTTCAGAGCAAACTCTGTTTTACCCATGCCAGGGCGAGCGGCAACAATCACCAGATCGACCGGGTTGATACCGCCTGTTATCTCGTCCAGCTCATCAATGCCGGTCTTCAAGGTATCGGACTGCTCGCCGTTCTTGAGTCTCTTCTCCAGTACTTCGGTGTAATCGTCTAATAGCTCAGAAACATGCAATGGCCTGATTTCATCGCGTGGCTTTCGAACTTCCATTGACTGAGAGATAAACCAATCCATCGACTCCGCCGCATTCTCAATAGTGCCAGTCAAAATGCGCTCTCTGGCTTCATCCATCAACTCAATCATTTTTCTGCGTTCATGGTTGGCTAACACCATGTTTGCATAGCCTTTCAGGTTGGCAGCACTGGGACAGTTCTTTGCAATTTGCATGACATTCATCCACTGATCGTCACCCATCGCATCGGCTACCATCAGAGAATCAATCATCCCTCGCGTTTTTGCTTGTGAGCGAATGATCCTGAACATCTCACGGTAGAATCTTGAGTGAAACACTTCCGGTTCTAGCGTTGCCAGTACGTCGCTGGCATCCTGTGATAACCCGCTAATCAGCAAGCCGCCAATCACGCTGGCTTCGTACTCATGGTAGTTTTCGATGTAATTATTCATCGCCTTTCCCCGCAAATTTCCCTTCACGAACGCCGGTCAGCGTTGTTTCTCTTAGCAAAAAATCAATATCAGCCGTCCAGCCCCGATTACTCTCCCCGAAGTAAAATGGTCGAGCCATGCCAACAAATGCCCTGACGTAAGCTCTCCAACCGTTAACATTCGGAGTGGCTAGCTTTGGAATGATTTTATTTAAGGCTCTTTGGCGCTTGGTATTAGCCTCCACAGCGTGAGGTAGTCTGTCACCGACCTCTTCGTTGTAAGCATTGAGATATTCGTCGTAGTTGATTTTTGGGGTAGGTTTTCGCTTTTTAGGTTTAACAACCTCATCCACATTCCCCTCGTGAGGGGTAAGGGGTGTATTATTATCTTTCTTTTCTTTTGTAATAGTTTCTTTTGTGTGTCCCTGTTTTGGTGACAACCCTGTCACGGTTTTGGTGACACTTTTTGTCACGGTTTTGGTGACAAAGTCACTATTCTGGTGACAGTCTGGAATTTCCCATTCAGAAAGGTTCTTGTTTGGCCCTATCATCATTCCAACTTTTACTATCACTTTCATGTTGATAAGTTCATTCTTTGCCTTGTTTACTTTCTGTCTTGGTAGTCTGGTTAACTGGCTCAACTGACTATCTGAAATTCTGTCCACCTTTTTACTGAAGCCGTATGTTTTTCTGCAAATAGCATGAGCGACTTTAGCTTGGTTTCTGGTTAGATTTGCTCCAATTAATTCTTCATAGAGATTATTTGCAAGCTTCGTATATCCATCGTCTATATTGGCCACTCGACTCTCCATCTCAAAGGTTGCTGGCCTCAACTGAATGACGTTATTTAATGCCGGGCTACCCATTTGCAACCTCCGGTCTGAAGGTTCCGAGAATTTCGTTGAATTGATCTACCGAAAAATCTTCTTTAAGAAGATCTTCAAGAAATTGGTTTGGAATAAAGGTAAATCCGTCTTCTTTTGGCAAGTGCAGCAAAAGCTCTTTAGCTCTCCGCTTGTAATCCTCAATTTTTATAACGTTACACATGACACCCTCCAGACAACTTTTATCGATGTTCTTTTTGTAACCTTCCCAGTATTTCCTGTATCCATGCGCCATCGTCAGGATCAAAATGCGATGGCATGGTCACTTTGGTGTAATCAGGAAACATGCTTCGTTGGTGAATTTATGAAGATTAAATTTTCTTTCTTTACTGGCGATAACCCGCTGAATCTCCTAGTTCCATCTTCAATACGACTCGCCATATCCGGTGAAGCCCTGCGAAATCCACCCGCAATCAAATTTAAATACCCAATGCTTGTCCCTACAATTTGAGCAAGACTCTTCCAGTCCTCTCTGCTGGCTTCTTTTTTCCAGCGGTGCAAATCATTTCTCATATTTTTATCTCATAAGTTAATTTACAACCCATAATTTATCTTTTTGATAAAAATTTGCAAGTTTTTTTATCATGCTGCATATTTATCAAATTGCTAATTAATGTGATCATCGTGATATGGAAACTAAAGACATAAGACGCAACAATTTGCGCACCTTGATGACACAGTATGTGCGTCAAGGGACATCAAAAGCAGCATTCGCAGAGTTGATAGGAATTCCACCCAGTCAGCTCAGTCAGCTAACGAGTGATAACGCGGTAAGAAACGTAGGAGACATCATTGCTAGACGCATAGAGGCGAATTTAGAACTACCAATTGGTTGGTTAGATATCCCTCAGCAACTAATTGATAACCGTGATAATAGTCACAAAGAAAGAAACAATGAGAACTATCACTTGCAAAACATTTCACATGAAGTTACTGATCTTTCATACAGGATTGAACAGCTCGATGTGGAATTTAGTTGCGGAGGTGGTAGATTGAATAGCGATTATCCCGATATAGTTCGCTCAATTGAAGTTGATCCTGAATATGCAAAACGGATGTTTGGTAGTAGGCCATCAACATCATTAAAACTAACAACTGCTCTAGGTGACAGCATGCTAGGGACAATTAATCCCGGTGAACTGGTCGTCTTAGATGTAACAGTCAACCGTTTTATGAGTGATGGTATTTATGCATTTACATACGGGGATGGGATGCACATTAAACGACTCCAGCTCTTAAAAGATAGAATCGTTGTTATTAGTGATAATCAAATTTATGACAAATGGGAGATTGATTCTGAAAATGAATCAAAATTCCATATACACGGATTTGTTGTTGGTAAATGGAAGATGGATTACGCACGATTGGGATAATAAAAAATTAGATAGCTAAAGCCAGCTTTCGAGCTGGTTTTTTTGCGCTTTAAAAAACAAAAAAGATAAATAAATTTATCAATATATATCAATAATTTATCAAAAAACACAAATAAATTGATAAAAAATTTATCAATTTGCTATTTACAATAATTTATCTTTTAGATAAAGTCAGAGCCAGTAAGGTTGAAAGTATCTCAATAAGTTTCACTCAGGACAGCAGCAAGGAATTAAAAATGATAAATAGACCAATCCCCAAAGAAACATTAACAACTCAAAACTCATTAAAACTTGCAGAAAGGTTACAAACTTATTTATTTACATGGTCGGCATCAGAAAAAAATAAAGACACAGTGCATTTAATTGAAATGGCTATAGATACCACAAATAAAATTATTGATAACTTAAATAATTCAACCAATACCAACAATGAAGAATCCTCACTATCCATAAAAATAGAATAAGGCCAATCAACATGAAAACAAAAATATCAGTTGGGGATAAATCTTATTTACAGAACGCACTGGAAATTAATGAAGAAATGCAGGCTTTATTAGCTCCATTATTAAAATTAGATGAAGAGGATATTGACACTGATTATTATTTAAAGTTACGGGCCGCGCATAGATTGTCAATGTGTCAGTATCGTGACCTGAATACATTAAAAAATAACTTCGAATAAATATATCAGGGTGGAATATGTCAAACAAACTACAAACCGCCGTCGAAATTGCAGAAGAAATTGAATCATCTATATTCCCTGTGGTTACTGCAACTCAGAATGAAGCAGAACCGGATACTTATCTAATGTGTCGGGGAGTTCATCGTCAGGCAATTAATTTAGCGCAACAATTAAGGGAGATAAACAAAGACTTTATTATTGAAGGCACTGTCGATAAATGCAGTGATATGCGATTCGAATTAGAACCCGCTCATGTAGCCATCAATAAATCAAGAGTATTTATTAATGCACTTATTGAAAATGAAAGAAATGATGAAAGAGCAGTCGAGCTTTCTATTTTATCCGATTTAGTATTGACCGCAATAAAAGAAATAGAACGAATAAGAGGTGAAGAATTATGACAATATTAAAACCCATCGAAATTGCCACTAATAAAGACATCAAAGTCGAAACACGTGAAGTCTATGTCGTTCGTGGTGCTAATAGAGCGTATTTAAGTGAAAGCGGTGCACTGAATAAATTAGCTTATGTTCGGGCACAAGAGCAGTTTGATGATGAATGCAGACAAAGCAACTATCCTCTCAAAGAAGTTAAACAGGAAGACGGAACGATTAAACTGATGTTTGGTGAAATGCGCCCTGATTTTATACTAAGGCATTCTCGGATATTAAATGAATTACAAGACGATATTAAAAAAGAAAAGGAGTTCCTTCTACTTAAAAAAGAACATGCTAAGAAAATGGAAGAACATAAAAGATTATATGATGAATTAATGGAATTAGATAATAAACTCTGCTCATTACAAACAAAATAAAAACAATAAAACAAATTTAATTACAGTGCCTGCACTGGGGACTCGCTTACTCCAAAAACGGAGAATATAGAATGACACAATCGACCTTGCTTGAAAGAAAGCGAAAGGCTCTTATTAACGCCATGTTGAGTACATTACAAAAGAAACACGGTTGCCACTCCGTAATAGTCAAAGTAGGTAGAACTAATTACCGACTGGATTTAGACGAAGAAATATTAAATACCGCCTTAGTCCGTTTCTTTGAATCCGATGTACTGGCGTTAAAAAGTAAGCCAATAGCCGAATTGCTTATCATGAATACATATAACGAGCTTTATACCAAGCACGGGAATTTAACCCCACTAGGTGACGAGTTTATTAATGACCTATTAAAACTTATTGCTAAAAAAACGGAGCCAATAAAATGAAAAAGAAATCCTATTTAGAATTTGCCAATATCGCTATTCAAATGGAAAAAGAAGAAAAGTATAACCTTGCTGCCGAATACTGGGGAAAAGCTAATAAATTAGCAAATACGCTGAATACCCAACTCTGGTCTGAATATCGCCAAGAGCATAATGAAAAAAGATATTCATTGCATCATAGCCATAGTACCGCATTAAGAAGTCAGAAAGAAAATCAGCGAACAAAAGAGGTATTAAAAAAGCACCTTGATAATCACACTGAAACCAATAAGTGGAAACAGAAATTTCAACAGGCGGTGAATAATGACGGTATATGAACAGGCAGGCGAATTAGCACGGAATTTAGAATCGAAAGGTTTATTCCGTCGCGCTGCGAATAAATGGGGTGAAGCCCTTTCATTATCCAATAATCTCAAGCAAGAACAGGAATGCATTAAAAACGGCGCTCGCTGTATTCAAAAAGCAAAAGTAATTATTCGTGAGGGGTGGTAATTAATCATGACAATAAAAGAAATGATCTCCATTTTAAAGAAAAGTAGATTCAAGTGCCCTGATTTTCTTTTAGATGAAGAAAGAATAATAGCTAATGACCCACCATTAACAGATGCGGAGAGAATGGAATGGGCTGAGTTTTCGGTTAAGCAAAATAGAGCTAGGGTTGCCAAAGAATACTTAGTTTCATGTGGTGAGCGCTTCGGAAAACTTGAAAACGAGAATTTTATATTTACCCACAAAAATTGCACCACTGAAATAGATTCTGACGTAATTGAAACGCTACTTATTCACCAAATAGAAAAACCAATTTTAGAAATTAATCCAATTGAAAAATATATCGCATTGCAACGTTTCTATTTAGCAAACGAAGTAGATGAAAAAGAAAACGGTAGTACATGGATGCGTGATTTTATCGACGGAGTATTTATCAACGGATTCAAATTATTTACTGCTGAACCAGCATCACCCAGCACTCATTGAGAGACGAGATATGAGCAAGAAAAATGAATTAGTCACTATCGACTCAAGCAAGCTTCCAGTAATCGAATGGCAAGGCGTTCGTGTTGTTACTACTGAAACATTAGCGGCTGGGTATGGTACAGAGGCGGTAAATATCCGCAATAACCTATCTCGCAACAAAGGACGCTTTATTGAGGGCCTGCACATTTTCACTCTCGAAGGAGAGGACATCAAAAATTTGCGAGTAACTAATAGTTACGCACAAATTTCAAGCAAAGCGCGCACTGTCACTCTATATACAGAGAAAGGTGCTGCGCGTATGTCGAAAATTGTTGATACCGACGAAGCGTGGTCTTTCTTTGAAAAGATGGAGTCAGCTTACTTTCACCAGAAAAAACCAACAACAAACCAACCTGTTTTACCCGGCAATTACATTGAAGCACTGGAAGCATTACTGACAACGGAAAAAGAAAAGCTCGTTATTGTTCAAGAGCGTGATGAAGCTCGCCGCACCAAATCACAGATCAGCCGTAGTCGTGAGGCTAGCGCACTCGGCAAACTCAGTGCTGCCACCCGCAAATGTCGAGAACTGGAAGAACGCCTGGGTGAAAGCACCAAACACTCAACCATTACCAGCGTATTTAGGGCTACAGAAAAAGAGTACAAATACGCCCCGCTGCGCAAGTGGTGCCGTGAAAACAATATGGAAGCTACCGACGTACCCGACCCCAGATATGGCAGCGTGAAATCGTGGCCTGCCGAAGCATGGCTGGCTGTATACGGTATCGATCTCAAAAAACTGTTTGGTAAGAAGTGAGGAATGGAAATGGAAAAATACATTGTGACCTATTTAGCTGATTACCCTTGCGGGCATCGACACACACTGCGCGTTGTTATGGACGCTCATAACGCAATGGATGCTATCGAAAAATCTCTGGCAGCATTAACTGATGATCAGCTGACCTCAACTAATCACACGCTCTTTTCTGTTATGCCGGAAGCGTTCAACGAAAACACCATTGGCAGTCTGGATGCATGCCCAAAAGCGGAGGTGAAGTCATGATCATTGATACCGATTTGTTACGTGCTGCTTTAGTTTGTGTAGCCAAAGGTGAGCAAGCAGAAAAACACCCCGGATTGACCGGGGTCCATATCACCCGGCAACACCTTGAAGCCACTAACGGACATGTACTGGTACGCATGGAGCTGACAGAACATAGCGGCACTTTCTTTGATGACAATGATGCAGATGATCTCAATCTGGTTATCCGGTTCTGTGGTGATATTCCAGAGCAGGCTTGCTTTACGGAAATTATCTTGGGTGACGAGGTGAGAGCCATTCATCTGGATAAAAGCAATGAGATTTTTAGTTTCACTCGACTGGAAATAATCAAGGGTCGCTTCCCTGACTTAGATAAAACCATTCCAACAGAGAAGCAGGATGTTATGCCGATCTTCTCGGCTGAGTATCTGTCTTATCCGGCCCAAATGTTTAAGGGATCAGCATCGGTGCTCATTGAACCCTCCGGCATGAATGCCCCGTGTCGGTTCCGGTTCTGCTCTTTCACGAACAGAATTTACGGCAACCCTGTTTTTGTAGCTTTTCCCATACACGAAAGCATCTTCGAGCTTGCCGAGCAAAAGGTAAAAGAAATGGAGGCAAGCCGTGACTGAGGAACACCGCCAGATGGTGGACATCCATGACGAGCTGGTCAGAACAATAGTCCACATCGACGATGGCAGGGATTGGGGGCAGCGCATTATCCATATCATGAGACGTAACTTTTACATTCACGAGGGCATCTGCCCTCCTCTTCCACCAGCACCCAAAGTGGCAGCAGTGAAAATAACATCAACGAATAAAAAGCATAACAAACGGGGTAGAAAATAATGATAAACATCGATAACGCACAGAATGACATTGGCTTGCCCGGACAAATCGACGACGGGCGTGAGTGGGCAGATTGGTTATTGAAGAAGGCGGAAGAGAGCAGGAAATTACCAGTCATTCCATGGGTCAGTGTCAAAGAAAGAATGCCCGTTGATGATGACGGCTTCAACCATCTATGCCTTGTTTATTACACCTACATCGGAGGATATGGCCAAACCATAGCTAGCACAGGTTATGACTGGTGGGATTCTGACAAAGGCGAATGGATGGAGCACGATAATTCTGAAGTTACACACTGGTGCTATATGGATGATGTTCCTGCGCCAGCAACACAGGAGAATTGATGTGAAAATCAAAACAAGTGAGCTGACAGGTAAGGCGTTGGATTTTTCTGTAGCCAAGGCAGTTGGTATGGATATTTATATGTGCAGTCGCTCTCATGATGATGAATATGGGTGGATTGGGAATTATGAAGTCACGGCTCATTCCTTTGAAACTCCAGTTATAACCTTTGGTCTGTGCAAAAATCTTTGTATTGAATTTAATGGTGATAGCACGAGGTATTCACCATCTACCGATTGGTCGCAGTGTGGGCATTTAATGGATAGATACTGCAAATCGTTCGGTATGGTTCAGCGTAGAACCAATGAAACATGGCGCGCATTTGCCTATGGTGCACCGTGGAACGGGCAGGACACAATGAGATTGGCATCTGGGGATACTCTGCAAATTGCGTTCTGCCGCGCGTTGGTTACTGCACAATTAGGCGACGAAGTTGAAATACCGAGTGAGTTGATGGAGAAGAACAATGATCAATAACTCATTCCACCTGACTCAGATTATTGCCTCAGTCTGGAGTGATCCGTCTGATATCACTGATGTAATCTGGCATTCTGGATACCGTAAGCCGGAACGAGAAGCAAAAGAAATAGCCCAGATCACTATCGACATTATGGAAGGGGTGCCCGATGTGGTGCCCTACTCCGCAAGACCGAAGAATTTGAACGATATTCTCATGGCGGAACTGAGCGACATTATTTTCGGTGCAACGTGGAGTGATAAGGCAACTCCGGCGAGTGTGGCGAGGGTGATATTGGAGAACGGTTATCAAAAAGGAGAAGAAAAATGAATCAGTCACCTTATATCAAAACTCAGGAACTGGCAGAACGATACGGTGTAAAACCACATACTATAAGATTGTGGTGCGGTAATGGGAAGCAACGTCGAGAAGGCTTCCCAAAACCCAAGTTTAAATCCAATCAGCTTAATTTTTTGCGGCAGGATATTCTTGATTGGGAGGACGGGAAACAATTTTAGTCAGTTTATCCCACCAGCGTTCATACGCTTCTCTCTGCTCATTTAGGTAGGTGTGCTTATCGTACACCTGCCAAATTCCCGGCAGTTTATGACCCAGCATGATTTCAGCGACATGAGGTGACGTTAATTCAGATATCTCAGTACGCATGGTTCTACGTAGATCATGAACCGACCAAGATACATAGGAATCATCAAAATATTCGGCCATTTTTTTACTTAGCCTTCCAATTATTGTACTGTGCGAGTTTTGAACCAGTGGCTTACCTGTGGATACGGTAAATAGATATTCGCTGCCATGATTTAATCCCTTCGCTTGTTCAATGAGTTCTTTAGCTTCTGGGATAATGGGCCTAATGATAGGTTTTTTAGATTTCCTGCCTGTTTTATGATTTCTTGGGGGAACGATCCAGATGTTATTTTCATAGTCAAAATCATGAACCTTAGCTTTTAACAACTCACCAATACGACAGCCAAACAATAAGCATAATTTTACTATTATTGCATTACGAGGATTACATTCAGGGCTATTGATAATATGAAAAAGCACCACTAACTCTTCCTCATTTAATATTCTACCGCTTATATCATCATCAAGATCTATGTCATCATTTGCATTCTTTTTGCTTAGGTCATTTCTCTCAACATCAGATAATGGGGTTAGATTAGTCATCCCTCTCCGAACAGCCCACCTGTGCGCAGTCTTTGTATATGCCAATATCCGAGCACCTATTGATGGCGATTGTTTGGCTACACCTTCAATCAAAGAAAGCCAAACATGTAGCGTCACTTCGTCATGAGGTAGCTTGCCAATTTTAGGGAATACATGAATTTCAAAAGAACGCAAAACTTCATCTGCTTTAACCTTTATTCCTTGCATTGTGGTTTCCCACCAATCTCTGATAAGTCTCTCCACCGTAACAGCATTCAAAACCGCTTCTTTGCGAACACGCTTAACCATATTAGGATTTCGATACTGTTCTAGCTCACTACGATAAGAAATCGCTAAATCTCGAGCATCTTTTAAACTAGTGGCTGGGTAAGTGCCAATATCAATCCGCTCCCCTTTGCCATTCCAGCGATACCTAAATTGGAATATAATCTTCCCCTTGGGGGTAATGCGAACAGATAAACCATCTCGATCTGATTTAGTAGAGATTTTATCTTGTGGTTTGCCACTGGTAGAGCGAAGCCATGAATCGGTAATTGCCATACAACATCCCTCAAAAATAACGCTATTTCTAATGTAGATTATGTACACCGACATGTACACTTTTTTCATGACGCCGAATGAATATCAGTGACTACCAATGACTTTAGCGAATGAAAATAAATTAATTTTCAATTTAAAATCAGATAATTAAAACAATCACTATGATGATACGTGATCATTAATGGATATGAATGACTAAGCAAGCGTACTTCATAACGAAATTAACACAGCATTGTAAGATGTTCTTAAGGAAGAGAATACGACTATGAAACAAATCTCTATCACGGCCCTGGTTTTTTCACATTCATCAGTCACATCGGTTACTATGCCGATTGAAATACTGACTATCGCCGCCAATGCTATTGGCGGCCCCACCCCTCACGTTAATGTTATTTCCCCCTCCCTTCAGAAAATGGATGAAATCCATGATAGGCTGATTGAATCTATCCCGGTTTCTCACAGCAGCCTTTATCAGGTAGAGTATCCCGATCTCATCCTGATAGGCTCGCTGGGCTTCCCAAAATGGCAGCCAGAACACTGCTCGCCGGAAATAATAGACTGGCTTAAAGCGATGGATGAAAAACATATTCCTATCGTTTCCGTGTGTTCTGGCACCTTCATGCTGGCAGAAGCCGGTCTACTGAAAACAAGTGCAACCATTCATCCTCATTTTTCTGCTGAATTTAAGGCGTTATTTCCCCATATTCCCCTGTATATGGATAAAAAAATCACTTGTGACAATAACCGTTTTTGTATTTCCAGCGCTTATGGCACAGCCAGCGCTATGATGAATATCGTCGAGCTACTCTATGGTAAATCTGCCAGAGAGCATTGCGCACACTTTCTGTTCGGGGAAAACGAAAACCAAAGTTCGTATGATTCAGTCAGCTTTGTTCCTTACCGCCAGCATTCTGATCTGCTCATTCACAAGTTACAGGACTGGATGCACTCTTTCCCTTCTGAGATTTTATCCGTCGCTGATTTAGCCAGTAAAATTCACCTTTGTGAACGGCAGATGAAACGCAGATTCAAAATTGCCACAGGGCAAACTCCCATCCAGTATATTCAGAAAATACGGTTATCACAGGCCAAACACTGGCTGGAAAAATCACAAAAAACCATTGAAGAGATCAGCCATGAAGTGGGTTATGAAGATACCCGTTATTTCAGGGAATTGTTTAAACGCTGTAATGGCCTGACGCCCAAAGAGTATCGACAGAAGTATCATCATCATACCGGTCGATTTTCGGTTGAGTGATTTTTACCACTAAGATTATAGGAATACATAAGTAAATGGATATAATTGATCATGTAAGCTGATTAGTTACATTATGTTATTACTTTGATATCTGAGTTTCTTGTACTGTACACTGGGTGTGGGAATCATTTTTTGATAAAAAAACATGAAGAATAAAAAGACCATCCCCACACCTCATGATGCTGCGTTCAAAGGATTCATGGCTCAGATTGAAAATGCCCGTGATTTTTTTGACATCCATCTACCGGAAAAAATTAAGAAGCTATGCGATTTTAATACGTTAAAGCTGACTAACTCTTCATTTATTGATCGTCAGTTACGGTCAAAAATGTCTGATGTGCTTTATTCAGTAAAAACTCAACAGGGTGACGGTTATCTCTATGTATTGGTTGAACACCAGTCCACACCGGATAAAATGATGGCATGGCGCATGATGCACTACGCTTTTATGGCGATGAATCAGCACTTGCAGCAGGGAAATAAGGAATTACCACTGGTGGTGCCGGTTTTGTTTTATCATGGAGATACCAGCCCTTACCCGTTCCAGCAAACATGGACACAATGCTTTTCATTGCCGGAACTGGCAGAAGTGCTGTATTTCAATCCCTTTCCGCTAGTGGATGTAACGGTGATTGATGATAACGAATTGGTCAATCATCGCAAAATCGCCGTGATGGAACTGGCAATGAAACATAAGAGTTTGCGGGAAAGAGTTGAAGCTGTGACCACGTTATTGGCACAGGCCCTTAAGCACAATTATAATAGTGATAATGATGTTGTTACTATCCTTAACTACCTGTTTGTCACGCTGGATTCGCCACATTTTGAACAGGTGCTTCAACAACTGATTGAACAGGCAGACAACCATCAGGAGGCGATTGTGAATATAGCACAGCGATTACAGGAAAAAGGCCGGGAAGAAGGTATACAACAAGGTATGGTGCAAGGCATACAACAAGGTATAGAGCAAGGTGAAAAACAAGCTTCAGTTAACATTGCCCGAAACCTCTTAAAAAATGGTGCCAGTATTGAACTGGTTATGAAAAGCACTGGTCTCAGCCGCGAAGAACTTCTGTCCTTGCAATAACCCTTCTTCTCTTTTGTTCTCTTATCTGTTTTTTAGCCCCGGTAAGAGAACAAAAACACCAGTCCCATACACAACTTATAGTTAATTTCGTACGAAGCAACTCAGATTAGAATGTGGTTAAAATGTTTGCGCTCTATTTTTAGATAGACTAATCTATCTAAAAATATAGGCGCTAATTTAGGCATTCTGCTCATTAGTAAGGACGATAAATGGCAAGAAATTTGTTACCCCTTCTTGGCTTTTGTTTTTCTATTCTCATTTTCAATACAAACGCCCAGACATCCACGGAACAGATGTATGTTTCAACTACAACAATCCAGTCTGTTCCCTTTGTTCCCACCGTTAATATATTAGGGTCTATCGTCGCCAAAAATGAGGTTGTCATCAGCCCTACACTGACTCAACTTATCATTACGCATGTTTTGGTCGAAGAAGGTGATCATGTCAAACAAGGGGATGTTCTGGCTATGCTGGAAACACCCATTCAGGATGAAAAAGTCAGGCAGGCCAGCGCAAAACTCGAACAATCTCTGTCCCTGATAAAACAGAACGAAGCTGTAAACGATAAGGCACAATCTGAACTGAGGCGAGTAAAACCGCTGATCAGCACAGGCGTAATTTCAGCCAGTGAATTTGAAAGATATAAAATGGAAGCAAACTCCGCACTGGCCGCCCTGAATGCAACAAAAGCTGAGTATCGACAGTTACAGGCTCTATTGCAGGAAGAAAAAAGCCAGCGGGCCAAAACAACGATCCTTGCCCCTAATGATGGGGTTATCAGTGAACGCATCGCTACAGTGGGGATGAGCACCGATAATAATTACCTGTTTAAACTTATCGCTGATAACCAGTACGAATTTTCTGCTGAAGCCTATATCACTGAATTAAAGCAGATCCGGGTCGGTTTCCCCACAACAATAACGCTCACTGAAGGTGAAAAAATAACGGGTAAAGTCAGGTATATTTCGCCCAAAATTAATCCTGTCACTCAGATAGGAACTATCAGGATCGCTCTTGAAAATGTTCCCGCAGATATCAGACCAGGTGATTTCGGTTATGCTTTCTTTCAGTTTAAGCCTGAAAATATTAATGCCATTCCTTATAGTGCGGTCAATATTACCAATGGAAATAAAGCCAGTGCCTTTATTGTTGGTAAAAAAAATGCGGTCGAAAAGAAACAACTTAATATAGGACGTATTTTTGGTAATTGGGTGGAAATAAAATCAGGATTATCAGCAAACGATAAAGTTGTTATTTCTGCATCTCCATTCTTACAGGAGATGGATACCGTTTCTATTAAGCCACAGGGAAAATAAAATGAAGTTTCAATTATCAGAATGGGCCATCAGAAAGCCAATTCCCACTATTGTTATTTTCCTGGCTCTGACAATTGCCGGATTATTCTCTTTTTCTGAGTTACCCATTAATGCCAATCCGGTGATTAATTTCCCGATAGTGACGGTCACTGCTGCACAAAATGGGGCTTCCCCTTCCGAAATGGAGAATGCCGTTACCAAACCTATCGAACGGGCAGTTTCTGGTTTACCCGGGATCCGGCATATTAACTCAACTATTACTGATGGTGTCTCTATTACTATTGTTGAATTTAATTTGACCGTTGATCCCAATGTCGCTGTTAATGATATTCGGGAACAAATCACTCAAATACGGGCAGAATTACCACAAACTATAGATGAGCCTCTGATAAACCGTATTGATGTAGAGGGAGGCTCTATTCTGAATTACGCTGTTCAGTCAAAGGATAAAAGTCTGACTGAATTATCCTGGTTTGTGGATGACAAATTAAGTAAGCATTTATTAACTATTCCCGGCGTACAAAAGGTCAGCCGCTCTGGAGGCACAAGCAGAGAAATATTAGTTGAACCTGATCCGGTGAAACTGGCTGCATTAAAAATCAGTGTTGCAGATATTAACCGGTTATTACTCCAGAGTAATGTCAATATCCCCGGCGGGAAAATGGTTATCGCCGGCCAGAATCATGCTATCCGTATTTTAGGTGCCAAAAATCAAATCGATTATTTACGTCAATTAAAATTCCCATTAGAAAATAATAACTGGGTAACACTGGGCGATATTGCCACAATTAAAGATTCACATGCAGAAACAAATACTATTGCACGCCTGAATGGTGAACAGGTTATTGGTTTTGCAATCTTCCGCACCAAAGGCTCAAGTGATACCGTAGTTGAAAAAGGGGTCACACAGGCATTAAAAAAAATTGAAAAAGAGTACCCTGATATTAATATCAAACTCGTTTCATCAAATGTGAAATACACCGTAGCCAGTTATAATGCCACTATGCAAACACTGATCGAAGGTGCAATATTAACGGTCATTGTTGTGTTCTTCTTTCTGAAGAGCTGGCGGGCAACATTAATTGCTGCAATTGCACTGCCGTTATCTATCCTGCCTACTTTTATTATTCTGCATTTATTTGACTACACATTAAACAGCATCACGCTATTAGCATTAACGCTGGTGATCGGGATTTTAGTGGATGATGCGATAGTCGAAATAGAGAATATAGAAAAATATATC
This sequence comes from Xenorhabdus sp. PB61.4, assembly GCF_963894935.1. Classification (NCBI taxonomy): domain Bacteria; kingdom Pseudomonadati; phylum Pseudomonadota; class Gammaproteobacteria; order Enterobacterales; family Morganellaceae; genus Xenorhabdus; species Xenorhabdus sp. PB61.4. The sequence continues at coordinate 16,996 of NZ_CAWQJR010000161.1, read as the reverse complement.
GAAAGAGGTGAAAGACCCTATATTGCCGCTATCAAAGCATCCAATGCTATCGGGTTTGCCATCATCGCGATTACGATTACGATTGTTGCCGTTTTTCTGCCGGTCAGTTTTGTCGGTGGTTTTGTCGGCCAGTATTTTGTGCCTTTCGGCGTTACTGTTTCAGCCGCTGTTTTATCATCTCTGTTAGTTGCCAGACTGGTTACTCCCCTGATGTCTGCTTACCTGTTATTACCGAAAAAGGCATCGGCTAAAAAAGCATTACCGGGAAAACATAGCGAAGCAGATAAAGTCAGGACACCTGAGTGGATCAACAAATATGTTATCATTCTCGATAAAACACTCAGATTCCGTAAAACAGCTTTGGCCTTAGCCCTTGTTTTCCTTTTTGGTTCATTAAGCCTGCTTGAGCTATTGCCCTCCGGTTTTTTACCTAAATCAGATATCAGTATCGCTAAAGTAGATATTGAAGTACCTCCCGGAACTCAGGTAGCCAAAAGTGATGAACTTTTACAGAAAATTATTAAGCAGTTTAAAGACCGGCCAGAAATTGTAGATATCTTTTCTATCGCAGGTGTTGAAGGGACAGCCGGGGATATCAGTCAGAGTAAAAGCACTATTATTATTAATTTAGTGCCGATTAATGATCGGAAATTGTCACAAAAGGAGTTTGAAGAATCATTAGCACCTATTTTGAGTGCAACGCCAGATATTCGATATAACTTTGGCAGCGGTAGCGGCAATAGGGATGTTTCAATTGTTTTAGCCAGCGACTATCCGGATATTCTTTCTCAGACAATACAGCAGCTACGTCAGGAAATGATGCAGTTAAACGGATTGAAAAATGTTCAGATCCTACAACCATTACCCAGACGAGAAATTATCATCACTCCCAATATTGCGGAAGCAGCCAGAGCGGGTGTAACAACCGATGCGATTGGCGCTGTCATTAAAACCGCCACCATTGGTGAAATCAGTGCCAATACCGCAAAATTTAATTTACCTGACAGGCAGGTGCCGCTCCGCGTTTTATTGGCTAAAGAGGACAGGGATAATCTGGCCGTGTTGCGTAATATGTATGCCAGCAGTACATCAGGCGTTAATGTCCCGATTAAATCTGTTGCAGATATTACCTTCAGCTCAGGGCCTGATGCCATAGAGCGCATATCCAGACAACGTAAGGCCGTGATTGAAGCAGACCTTGACGGTATTGCTATCGGAACCGCATTAGAGCAGATTAATCAGTTATCCACGCTGGAAAAATTACCGCCGGAAGTCAAAAGGATTGAGTATGGTGATGTTGAATACATGAATGAGATGTTCGAACGCTTTTTCACCACCATAATGCTCAGTATCCTAATGGTCTTGGCTATCCTGATTATTCTGTTCAAAGATTTCTTACAGCCTGTCACCATTCTGGTTGCCCTGCCGTTCGCTATCGGTGGTGCTATTATCGCTTTGCTTCTTTATAATGCCACGATTGATATGCCCGTTATCATCGGTTTTTTAATGTTGATGGGCATTGTCAGCAAAAACTCAATCTTACTGGTTGAGTTTATTCTCGAAAAATCCCGCTCTGGTATGTCACGTAATGATGCCATCATTCAGGCAGGGAAAGAGCGCGTCAGGCCAATCATCATGACAACAATTGCTATGATTGCCGGCATGATCCCTTTGGTTCTGACCAGCGGTGCAGATACCAATTTCCGTGCTCCTATGGCTATCGCCGTCATTGGCGGGTTACTCAGCTCAACTTTACTCAGTTTACTGTTTGTGCCCGTTATTTATAGCTATATGGATGATTTTAAAAATTATATCATTCCACGTCTCAGGAAATTGTCATCGGTAACAAAAGACGATCTTAATTATCACTGATATGAATCGATCTGATTCTGTACCCAGCCTTTGGAGGAATATAAGGTGAAAAAACAGACCGAAAAACAGCGGGAAAAACGTAAGCATATTCTTGATGCCGCCATCTCCTGTTTTATCGAAAAAGGATTTCATGCAACTTCGACAGCAGAAATTTGTAAAGCGGCTGGCATGAGTCCCGGAAACCTGTTTCATTATTACCCGACCAAAAATGCCATTATTGAAGCTATTGCAGAAGAAGATAGCCATGACTACGATGAGATTCTGGCTGCCTGTTATGATGAAAATTCAGTAACCGTGACTATCGAAAAATTGCTAGCAAAGCTGGTAGAGCTCTATAACGAACCCGGCTATGCCCGGCTCAGTATCGAAATTATTGCTGAGGCCAGCCGGAACCCGGCTATTAATAAGATATTTATCGAAAATGAAAAAAAAGTCCGCGAACATTTAACCCGGCTAATCAGCAAAGGCATTGAAAATGGGGAAATTGATAAACAGATTAATGCTGAACAGGCCGCTTCCTGGCTGATGATCACCGTTGATGGTTCCATCGGCAGGCAAATCATGGAACCTGATTTTGCTTGGCAGCAAAGTCTTGATTCTTTTACCTATATGATACGAAAGGTTTTTATGCCGTAATCCCCGTATCCATGTACTGATTAAGGGAATGACCTTAATCAGTACAAATGGTTCCTTTTCTGCTTTATCTGTTTCACGATACTTTATTAACCACTATTGTTATACCCAATCCTGATAATCTCTCCTATCAACCAGTAGCGACACGCGCCCAGCTAAGGTATCATTGCCGGCTATATTATTGGTACACGCCCTTTATCAATTGAATTTATGGCAAAAGAACAAACTGATCGCACCACACTGGATTTGTTCGCAGATGAACGCAGGCCTGGGCGACCTAAAACAAGTCCGCTGTCCAGAGATGAACAGCTTAGGATCAATAAACGTAATCAGCTGCGCCGGGATAAAGTCAAAGGACTTCGCCGGGTGGAGCTAAAACTTAATGAAGATGCCGTCGATGCACTGAATCATCTGGCAAAACAGCGCAATATCAGCCGCAGTGAATTGATTGAACAGATGTTGCTGGCTCAGTTAGCAACAGAAAATAACCTTACCAATTAACGGCTTTAATTCAACAGCGTGATACGGCGCTACCACACAAATCTGACAGACTTGTCACTGATGTTTGGTCAAAATAAAGTTTTTTCGTTTATTAAAACTGATATTTTTCTCCTGCTGATTTCAGCGTGACGTGTATAGCTTAACTACACATAAAACAAGAGGTTAATCCACTTTATGGCAATAATAGGTATATTCTTCGGCAGCGACACTGGCAACACAGAGAACATTGCCAAAATGATCCAAGAAAAACTGGGCGGTGCTGATGTTGCGGAAGTCCACGATATTGCCAAAAGCAGCAAAGAAGATCTTGAAGCTTTCGATATCCTGCTGCTAGGCATTCCAACCTGGTATTACGGCGAAACTCAATGTGACTGGGATGACTTTCTCCCGACACTGGAAGAAATCAATTTTGAAGGAAAATTGGTTGCCTTGTTCGGCTGCGGTGATCAGGAAGATTATGCAGAGTATTTCTGTGATGCCATGGGCACCATTCGCGATGTCATCGAACCTCGTGGTGCAATTATCGTTGGTCACTGGCCAATCGAAGGGTATCACCATGAAGAATCAAAAGGAATGGCAGACGATAAACACTTCATTGGTCTCACCATTGATGAAGATCGCCAGCCAGAACTGACTGATGAACGTGTTGAAACTTGGGTAAAACAGATCACGGCTGAAATGAGCCTGTCAGAAATCCTTGGCGCATAAAATTGTTCTGGCATCTGATGGACACAAGAAACGTCTTTTGCACAGGATAATTCCTGAATAATGTGTCATGATAACGCGATAGGCATGGTTTTCATTTTCAATATCCATGCCTATAATCTACAACGTGAAACTAAATCATGATTCTCTCACAATAATACCCATAAATTATGGATTTTGAGTCGCATCACGATGGCAAGGATACTCATCCTCCGGACATAGTTCACTATGTGACAGAAATAAATGAGTACCGCCAACAAAAAGGCGATTTGAAAAACGATGGGTATGTATTGTTAAGTTCACTAAACTCAAGCTACAGGACTGAATCCGCATGACCGACAACAATAAAGCATTGAAAAATGCTGGACTTAAAGTAACACTTCCTCGCCTGAAAATTCTGGAAGTGCTACAGGACCCAGAATGCCATCATGTCAGTGCGGAGGATCTCTACAAAAAACTGATTGATATCGGTGAAGAGATTGGCCTCGCCACTGTCTATCGCGTGTTGAACCAGTTCGATGATGCCGGCATTGTTACACGCCACAATTTTGAAGGCGGTAAATCGGTTTTCGAACTCACTCAACAACATCACCATGACCATCTAATTTGTCTCGACTGCGGTAAAGTGATTGAATTCAGCGATGAATCCATTGAAGAACGTCAGAAAGATATCGCAACACGTTATGGAATCAAGCTGTCAAATCATAGTCTATACCTGTATGGTCACTGCACTACAGGCGATTGTCGCAAAGACGGTTCGTTACATGATGAGAAAGCACGATAAGAAGTCAGCATTTACTGCTACTTCTAGTGTCTGACCTTGTCAGAGAAGCTACTGCCGATTAGCTAAGACTAATCGGCAGGTTGCTTTTGAATATCCTATTAAGGAGCCGCTTTAAGATTATTCAGAGGATACTTCTTCCACCCGGCTGAAACGCTTGCCGTCAGTGCTGACAGAACGAATTTTCACCTGACCATTAACATGCGGTCGCTGTCTGTCATCATAAGTTTCCCATGTTTTTCCATCGTCTAATGAATACTGAATAGTCAGACCCGGCAAGGCGATATTCGCTTCCAGTGTCCCGGAGATAATTCTTGCACCGGGTATCGGCAGACGGTACGCAATATGAGCTTTATCCAGTTTAGCCATTTCGCGCTGTCCCACCAGATTAGCAAAATGCAGCCAGTCCTTATTAAGCTTATCGGTGTCTACATACCGTGTAATTCCACCTTTATACTCCCTTCCCTGCTGGTAATTCTGCTCCCACTCAGCCTGATGCCATGCCCGTTCTGCCAACGGTAATAAGCGCGGATAAATCATATATTCCATCTGCTCATCAGTGCGCACAGTCTCACTCCATGACAGCCCTGACAACCCATATGCTCCCGGCCAGCGTTTACCGCTGTTTGTATTAAAATGGTTTCCGTTGATATCCACCGAAGTTTCAGCATTTTGTGGCATATTATTGGGTGCAAAACTGAAGATTTTCGCTTCATCATTAAAACGGGAAGCCCAGTAGTAACCCCGCTCTTTCGGATTGACCTCGTAGGGCATATCCAGATAAACATAATCAGGACTGGAAATAATGACCTGATAGCCTTTATTGGCCCAGTCATTAACAGAATCCGCGCCGCCCGAATAAAGCGTATCCCAGAAGTTTACCGCGACATGTCGTGTAGCAAAGTCTTTTACTGATTTCGCATGTTTCAGTCCGTCCTGCCATGATTGCATCGTATCAATGCCATATTTATTAACGATTTTACTGACTTCAACCGCAAAATAACTGGACAGTTCATCAACATCTTTGATAATCCCCTTCGCAATCATTTTTTGGCAAGCCTGAGATTTTGCCCACGGCTTATCTTCAATTTTCTTATTGATGATCCCTTTACCCGGCTCAATCGGGCCATCTTTATCCTGATATCCCGCGCCCAGACGAATATTTTTCGCTTCATCCCCCCCATAGTGCCATGTTGTCAGCGGTGAACCGGCTTCTTTATGCATGTCGGCAATTTCACTGATAACTTTGTCAATAAAACGTTTGGAAGAGTCCATACATGGATTCAGATAACTATGGCGATCATAAAACTGTGCAGATGTTGTATTTGAGGTATCTGTCGGATCGAGCAAGCGATATTCATTAGCTGCCTGCTCTTTTCCTTCTGCCATCAGTTTATTATAACGGGCTTCCATTGACACCACCGCTGCACGGGCATGAGCCGGAATATCAATTTCCGGGATCACCTCTATCTGACGGGCTTTGGCATATTCCAGAATATCAATGTAATCCTGACGGCTGAAGTAACCGCTTCCCATATTATTGCTATCCGGCCCTGAGCCTAACTGTGGTAGCAGGCACTTTGTCTCACTTAAATCATGGCAGCGTTTACTGCCGATTTCTGTTAGCTCCGGTAAACCGGGAATTTCCAGACGCCAGCCTTCATCATCGCTTAAATGGAAATGGAATTTATTCAGCTTATAAGCAGCCATTTGATCCAGCAAGCGCAATACAGCTTCTTTACTATGGAAATTACGCCCGACATCAAGGAAAGTACCACGATACTCAAACCGGGGTGCATCTTGTGCTGTTAGTGTGGCAATTTTCGGTACGCCATCAGCCGGGATCAGGGAAAACAGCGATTGCAGACCGTAAAACACGCCGGACTGATCAAAAGCAACTATATGTGCTCCCTTGGGGGTGATATCCAGCGAATAAGCACCTTTCACCCGCCAGTCACCCGCAAATTTGTCGGCATTAATTTGCGTTGTAATCAGGTAACCATTATCGGTTAATTTAATCTTGTGAGCAGCAAAACGATCCCGAATCACCCTGACTGACTGGCCGCTCAACCCTCCCAGTTCCAGTTTTACTCCACGGGACAAATTGACATCCTGTGAGTGAATCGTCACCTTTTTAGGTGTCGGAATAATCTTCCCACGCAATTTATCTTCACTAATTAGCACCATCTGCCGATTTTTCTCAAAACGGTTTTCAGGTGTCATCAGGACATTATGATCCGTTGTGGTGCGTTTCCACTGCTCTCCCTGAAAAGGAGATAAAAATGCACTCAGATCTTCAGTATCTGTATTTACCAATACCTTAGGGATGGCATCACCGGATGTGGCATACCAGCGCGGCATAAAATCAGTGCTATAAACCTGCCAGTATTCACCAATAATTGGCAGTATGATTTTTTCATTCGCTCTGATGCCCCTGAATTTTTCAGTCGGTTCCAGCCTATGTAGATCCCCTGTGATGTGAGTGATTTTATATTGCTCATGATCAATTCTGAGGATTTGGCGGATACTGTGGAAATAGAGTGACCAATCCGCAGAATCAATATTCTGATCACCATTAGTCAATATGATATTGACCCGATTACAAGCTGCCCAGTCTGCACCTAAAATGGCGCAATTAGTCCCATGTGCTCCGGCCTGATTGTCTACGATACTGAAATTCACATGTAATTTGCTAAGTGAATCCACTACCTGCTGTGATGTCATTTCCGTACGAATGTTTTCTGCACAAGCCCCCGCAGTGAACCCTGCCGCCATGAGAAATGCTGCCAAAGTATGTAATTTAATGCTTTTCATTAATAATGACCTCGTCCGAGTTTATTTTTTCGCCCAGAACAAAAGGCTGTTTCTGACATATTAAAATGCGTTTAAACAACATGTTATGAACAACATCATTTAAGCAATATGGCTTCAATAACACGATTTAAATGACATAGCATCAACACAAAATAACCCTACACAACATGTGACTATAAGGCAATTTTTAATCTTGGTAGAAGGGCTTAATTTTCATTACGATTCTTTTGTATATAAAAAAAGTGATGAAAATCATACTTAATCTCTCTTTGGAACCGAGACTTTTTAAGATTCATCAGGTGTGGAATACATCCATGCACAAACGTACAAGACAAATATACTGCCGTTAATTAAATATATTGTTCACATAACAACGTATGGAGAATGACTTAAAATGTTTGATACGAAAATTGCTTTCATAGTGCGGGATGACTTACAGACCTGGCAAAAACTGAATGTGGTTGCATTCCTCGCAACAGGCATTGCCTCATCTGCATCGGAGATTATAGGTACCCCCTATATTGACTCTTCTGGCCATAAATATGGAAGTATGTGTGGCCAACCTATGCTTATTTTTGGTGCTGATCTTGATGAACTTCAACGTGTTCATAGGAAAGGCTTGGAGCGGTCTCTCCTTCTAGTTCCTTACGTCTATACTATGTTTTCAACAAATCACGATGCAGCGAACCGAGAAATTTTTTTAGCTGAAGATGCGGATAACATGAATTTAGTCGGCCTCGCTGTGCATGGCCCAAAGAAATCGGTAGATAAAGCAATAAAAGGATTATCTCTTCACAAATGATTCAATGTTGATTGAACAGCAGTCTATTTCAAGATTATAAAAATTTAAAATTTATTTAGAGAGATTGTATGGAAATATTTCTTTATACCCTTGGCGTAATGTATAGCCCAGGCCCTGTTAACTTTATGGGCATGAACTCTGGTTTAACCGGTCAATTTAAAAAAACGATCGGCTTTTTTATTGGTGTAGGCAGTGCAATGCTTACGTTATTTATACTGTTAGGATATATAGGGGAAGCTATTATCTCTCATCAGGCAATGCCTTATATTTCGTTGCTTGGCGCTTTATATACATTTTATCTTTCATTTAAAATGGTAACATCTAATATACAGTTAGATAATAGAGAGGTAATAGCAACACCTGATAAAACTCTTACATTTTGGAATGGTTTTTTAATTCAAGCATTAAATCCCAAAGGTGTACTTGTCGTCTTACCTGTCACTACGATTATGTTTCCTGCGGCTCATATTACAGGACCAATGATATTTTTAGTATCGGTACTGATTTCAATTGGTGGAGCTGGCGCGCCAGGGCTTTATGCATTTTTTGGCGAAATTATTGGCAAACAGATAAAAAATACCTCATGGCTTAATCATCTAAATAAAGTAATGGGTACTATGCTGGCTATTGTTACCATTTTTATGGCTTATGATTTTTTTGCTGGCATTAACTTAATATAAGACGCGTTCGCCACTTCCTCCATCTTTAAATAATACAAAAATAGATTTCACTTTTCAGTGATACTAAAACATTCAACTTAGAATTATTTATTTTATATTTGAAGGTGGAGGCGCTTCATCATATCGTTTGTATTAACATATAAAGTTTTTATGGTGATTATTTCTGTTTATATTTTTCCAGTGTGCTGGTGTTAAGCCAAACGTTTTTGTGAAATGTCTTGCCATATGGCTTTGATCGAAAAAGCCTGCTATCAACGCAGCATCAGTAATAGAATCTCCAACAATTAAACAGGATTTTACTATATCTAACCTGCGCATTGTCATATAACGATGAGGGCTTGTTCCGAATAATAACCTGAAATCTCTCGAAAGACTCCAGCGATCACGATTTACGTTACGTTCAAGCTCATCTAATGTTATATTTTTATCTAAATTTGAGTGAATATACTCTCTTGCTCTTTCCGCAGCAAAATAATCAAAATTTCTTTTTTTATTTAAAGCAGATCCACTTGCTTCAACTAATGAGACAGCTAAATCATAAAGGGCATCATCTTCTTCCAGAGGATCTATTCTGCAATCCATATTTTGTAAAATAGCATTCGTTGCCCTAAAAATATTGGGATCACTGGTGATGCCATTTTTTATAAATGGTAATGGTTTTCCTTTTATTATTTCTTGTATCATTGATGGTTCGATATATATCATTTGATAGTGGAAACCAGCACTCGTTCCAGCCTCGCCATCATGAACTTCATCAGGGTGTAATACCATCGTATTACCAGGAAGACTGTGTTGCATCTTACCACGATAGTGAAAACTCTGAACTCCAAACAAAGTCTTCCCAATTGCATAGGTATCATGTCTATGAGGGTCATAACCGTGATTTAAAAAATAAGCCTCTATTCTTTCGACTTTCCTTATTTCAGGTGCTCTATATACCCAATCTCGTGATGTAGCTAATCCATGCATATTAACTCCATATGACAATGATATTTTGAAAAATTATTATTTCTTAATAGAACCCTATTCTAATTACAATGCACAAGGTATACCGTTACCCATTCTGCTAAAGATTGGTGAGAGGCTTTTACCTCTCACCAGAACGGAAACCAGCTTTTGACTAGGCAAATTCGTTACCGCGAATTTACCATTCACATACCATCTCGATACAACTAGACATCTATCAGGTATGTGTTCTTAGCTGATATTACTCTTTAGAGATTTTCGCCCAGGTATCACGCAGACCTACAGTGCGGTTAAACACTAAGTGTTCAGCCGTTGAAAGTTTGCTATCAGCACAGAAGTATCCTTCACGTTCAAACTGGTAAGTTTTTTCCGGCATGGCATTGGCCAGACCCGGCTCAACAAAACCTTTACGTACCACTAATGATTCGGTGTTAAGCGTGGACAGGAAATCCTCTTCCGCTCCCGGATTTGGCACGCTGAACAGACGATCATACAGGTAGAATTCAGCTGGCGCGGCATGTACTGCACTTACCCAGTGAATAACACCCTTCACTTTGCGGCCATCAGCCGGATCTTTATTCAGTGTCTGCTCATCGTAATGACAGTAAATCGTGGTGATGTTGCCTTCTGCGTCTTTCTCAACACGCTCAGCTTTAACAACATAAGCGTTACGCAAACGTACTTCTTTGCCCATGACCAGACGCTTATACTGACGGTTAGCTTCTTCACGGAAGTCTGCCCGATCAATATAGAGCTCACGGCTGAATGGTACTTCACGGCTGCCCATTTCCGGCTTATTCGGATGGTTAGGCATGGTCAGAATAACTTCACCTTCCGGCATATTTTCAATAACCAGTTTCACCGGATCAAGAACTGCCATAGCTCGTGGTGCATGTTCATTAAGATCATCGCGGATACAGGATTCCAGTGCAGCCATTTCAACGTTGTTATCCTGCTTAGTTACACCGATACGGCGGCAGAATTCACGGATTGACGCAGCAGAATAGCCACGACGACGCAGGCCTGAAATGGTTGGCATACGAGGATCATCCCAACCATCAACAATATTTTCAGTCACAAGCTGATTCAGTTTACGCTTGGACATTACTGCGTATTCCAGATTCAGGCGGGAAAACTCATACTGACGCGGGTGGCAGTCAATTGTGATGTTATCCAATACCCAGTCATACAGGCGGCGGTTATCCTGAAACTCTAGTGTACAAATAGAATGCGTAATTCCTTCCAGCGCATCGGAAATACAGTGGGTAAAATCGTACATCGGATAGATGCACCATTTATTACCAGACTGATGGTGTTCTGCAAACTTGATACGATACAGAACCGGATCGCGCATGACCATAAAAGGAGAAGCCATATCAATTTTGGCACGCAGACACGCTTTACCTTCTGCAAACTCACCCGCCCGCATTTTCTCGAACAGCGCAAGGTTTTCTTCCACACTACGATCACGGTATGGGCTGTTTTTACCCGGCTCTTTCAACGTACCACGATATTCGCGGATCTCATCAGGGCTTAGCTCATCCACATACGCCAGACCTTTATTGATTAACTCAATGGCGTATTGATGCAGCTGGTCGAAGTAATCAGAAGAATGACGGATATCACCACTCCACTGGAAACCCAGCCATTGTACGTCTTGCTTGATTGACTCAACGTATTCAATATCTTCTTTAACCGGGTTCGTATCGTCAAAACGCAGGTTGCATTGCCCCTGATAGTCTTGTGCAATGCCGAAATTCAGGCAGATCGACTTTGCATGACCAATATGCAGATAGCCGTTAGGTTCAGGCGGGAAACGGGTATGTACGGAAGTATGTTTACCAGTTGCCAAATCTTCGTCAATAATCTGACGAATAAAGTTTGTCGGGCGAGTATCTGCCTCACTCATCGTTTTATTCCTCAATGCAAAAAGCGCTTCAATATAACCCTCTATAATCTATTAAGCTGAACCGAGAAACAACACTTAGTTAGTGGGAAATAGAGGAAAAAAAGAAAGTCTCAGTGAAAAAAGGATATAGACAGGCCATTTTGAGTAAAGGCCTGCCATTTCTCTACGAGAAGTAAGTAAAATCAGCGGATACGGTGATTTTCCAGCACTGTGATTAACTGATCTGCACAATAAACGATATGCTCTTCATTCCAGCTAGGATGTAAATACAGGCTGATTGTCCGGGGCAATAAAGAACGGGCTGTTTCACACACAACATCGCAATAATTGACCGATTCAGGCGATGTGTACTCACTGGAATGGAAAGGGAAATTGGCAGAGCCAAAACCACGCAGCTCTCTGAAGACCCGTTCACCATAAGCTTCCGGCCACTGGATCTTGAACGCGGGAACACCGATTTTTTTCAAATCACGCAAAATGATTTCAGCTGTACAATCCAGTTTGGCAAGCTCAAATACAATAGGATATAGCCAATATGCGTTTTGCCTGTCTTCATTATTCAGCGGCAGGCTATGAATTAAATCGATTTCTGCAAATTTTGCATCATAGATTTTCGCGTATTGTTTACGGTTATGCATATTCCAGTCATCAAACCGCTCCAGCTCATTAATCCCGATGATCGACTGAATTTCAGTCATACGGTAATTATAGCCAATGCGATTATGTACATGCCATGACACCTCTTCCAACGCAAGTAAGTCAAACTTCCTTTTCACATCAAACCCGTGATCACGATAAGCGCGGCATTCCCAGCCGATTTCAGGATTATTGGTCACAACCATGCCACCTTCACCACCGGTGGTAAAATGTTTGGACTGACAGAAACTGAATGTGCCAACATCACCAATCGTTCCAACAGATTTCCCCTTATACTTTCCTCCGAGACATTGCGCGCTGTCTTCTATTACTTTGAGATTATGCCTGCGGGCAACAGCAAGAATTGCATCCATATCGCAGACAACACCATAAAGATGTACAACGATAATGGCTTTTGTGCGCTCGGTAATCAGGGCTTCTATTTTATCAGGGTCGATAGTGTGTTCTTCCGTTGTATCGCAAAATACAGGAATAGCACCGCACTGTAATACAGCAAAGGAAGTAGCAATAAAGGTGTATGAAGGAACAATAACTTCATCACCGGGGCCGATATTTAATGCCCCCACAGCAATATTCACAGCAGAGGTGCCTGAATTACAGGAGATTGCCATTTCTGCACCAATCCAGTCGGCAAATTTATTTTCAAATTCCATGCCTTTTTTTCCGGTCCAGTAATTAACTTCACCGGATAACAGTGGCTGCTGAATATCTTTTAATGTTTTTTCGGCAAAATCAGGCCATTGTGGAAATTTCATAAAATCACACCTTAATATTATTACAAAAGATAAGTTTATTTATATAAAAACAAATTAATTATTTTTTATAAACCTTGAATTAACTAACATAATTAATGCACCAACAGCTAATAAATAAAATGCTGTTTCAAGACTAAAATTCTGAGCAATAAACCCGATTAACGCAGGCCCAATCATTATTCCAAAGTAGCCAAATGTAACAATTGACGCTATTGCATGACCGGGGAGCATAACTGTTTGAGTTCCCGATATAGAGCATAATATCGGAACAATATTTGATGCACCTAATCCTATAAAGAAAAAACCTATCATATAGAGATAGAACGAATTTACACTAACAACAATAAAGAAACCGATAAAAATACTAAATGTCCCTGCAAAAAAGACTTTTCCACGTCCTATATTAGATATAACTCGATCCCCTAAAAATCGTCCTGTCGTCATCGCTGCTGCAAATGCAGCATAGCCAAATCCATTAAATGCAATATCAACATTACGTTCATTAACTAAAAACACACCGCTCCAGTCAATAACTGAACCTTCAATGATCCCCATTAGAAAACAAAGAAAGCTCGCCAAAATAACAATACCTTTCGGAAAAAAGAAACCTTTATCCTTTCTTTCTTTATTATTATCGTGATTATTGATAAGCCCGGAGAAAGAAAAAATGAATAACAACGATAATATAAAAGATATAACCAGACATGCGACAAGAGCAGAAAAGTTCATATAAAGTAATATCGATACACCAGCCGCACCCAAAATACCCCCCAGACTGAAAAACCCATGGAAGCCTGACATCAAGTTTCTCTTTGTAATTTTTTCCACTTCTACAGCCTGGATATTCATTGCAACATCAACTGTACCAATAGATGCCCCAAAGATAAAAAGCATAATTCCAAGCTGGGTAACACTCGAAGATAATATTAAAAGCGGTAAAGAGACAATAGCAAAAATTCCTGAAATTATAATAACCTTACGGCAACCAAATAAAGTAGTCAGAAATCCTGTAACAGGCATGGATACAATTGATCCAAGACCGAGAAAAAACAATAAAACACCCAGTTCTCCTGAATCAATATTTAAAAAATTTTTTACCAAGGGTATCAAAGGAGCCCATGCGGCAATTCCCATGCCAGCAGCTAAGAAAACAGCTCTAGTTGCAATCACATTATTCATAATCCATCTCTACCATAATGTTTATATAAAAATCCACGCTATACTTAATCACACAGGGTTATACACTTCATCTTGAAATCCGTTGTGTATATACCCGTCATCTTTCAAGCTGCCTCTTTGTTGGCTGCACTCGCTCACCCCAGTCGCATAGTTATCTATGCTCAGGGGACTTTCTCCTTTGCCGCCGCGATGCAACTCGAAATCCATAGGGTATAGAGTCATAACAAAATTAATTCATAATTATGAATTAATTTTAATTTCAAAAGCATTCATTCCTATTTTATCAATTTTAATTTCATCCCAGTGATGAATTACTTCGAGAACTAAAGGGTGTATTTTCTCTTGCCCCCCAATTTGTATGACCTCACAACCTGCTGCTAATGCACTTTGTATTCCTGCATACGAATCTTCAAAAACTAAACAGTCTTTGGCTTTCATTCCCAAACGTTCAGCGGCCATGAGGTAAGGAGCTGGATGTGGTTTCCCGTCCTGTACATCATCAGACCCTACGATGAGATCCGGTATCTTAAGACCACAAACATTCATTCTATGATATGCAACTCTCTGGCTGGCTGAAGTGACTACAGCCCAAGGGCAATCATTTAAAGAAAGTAAAAATTCTTTTGCACCAAATAAAGCTTGTGCTGAACCTGAGTGCTGAACTTCTAAATCATCCAATAACTGAACCTGTTCTTCCACATTCAAATGTGGGGCAATAGTCAAAATAACATCTCTGGAACGAACACCATGACATATCTCCAATACATGTTGGATAGGCACATTCTGCATTTCGCACCATTTAGACCAAATCATTTCAACTTCCGATAAAGATTGAACCAAAGTCCCATCCATATCAAATAAAATAGCCTTTATATTATAAATCCCCATTACCCCTCCGATAATAAAAAACAAACACTGTAAATCATCCCAATAATTTATAATAAAACATAGGAATCACAATAAATCATCAGACCTATTTCATTAGGATAAATCAATATCACAGCATCTGCTAATTAATCGCTTCAAATTATCTCTGGATCGTTTATAACCCAATAAATCTTAATGGAAAAAACGCCAAGTATCATTATGCTATAGTTAATTAACGTCCTCGCCAGACTCCAGTTCTCTCTTGTATCCTCCCAGGCCACTGGGAACTGATCTAATTTCTTAGATAACCTATTTGTCAGATAAATAATTTCAGCATCAAATGCGTATCCATTAATCTTCTGCTTAGAAAATACTTCTTTTGCCACATCAGATTTCAACATTTTAAATGGACATTGAGAATCAGAAACTTTGCAATTCAATAGTAAATTGACTATTTTTAAAAATATTTTACTGGTTATCTTCCGATATGAATTTGCTTTTGATTTATTCTTTGAAAAGCGCTCTCCAATAACCAAGTCAACATTTGAAACTTCAATCCTCCTGTATGCAATAAAAAAATCACTTTCTTTTATAGGAAAATCAATATCTGTATAAAAAACATATTTCCCTTTTGCTAAATCGACGCCCCTTCTAATGCTATAGCCTTTTCCATAGTTGCCACAGTTAGAGATCACCAGAACATCAGGATAATTTTTCTTTATTTTTACAACATCTTGGTCATGAAAATTATTTTTATCTGAATCGTTGACTATAATTATTTGTACCTTCAACTTCTCCTGAATGTTTCGGATACGCTGGATAGTTTTTTCAATAACAGAATAATTTTCATTATAGCGAGGAAGAATAATTGAAACATCAATGGCATCATCCTCTATGCGATGATTTTTTGTCTCCATAATGATACCTTAAGGTATAATGTACTAAAACCCCAATAATAATTTACCCAAATCTGTTAAGTGTATCTGAGATGTATCTTGTTGGTGCGCTTTTTTAACCGGAAAAGCTTTCCCTGTTATAGACGTCGTCGGCAAACCTTTTTTATAAGCTACAATTCTTTCGGCAACTTGTTGTTCTGTAATATCTGTCCGTGGAAATAAGCAAAAATATTGAGCTAATCTTGGCTCATTTGAAGTATTTGGTATATTTCCGTGAGGCAATGCACTGTCAAAAATGACATAATCCCCTGCTTTCAATGGAATTGATTTAATATTCATCCCTGCTGTATCAGGAAATCTACTGTTATATCCCTCTGGCTGTTTTGATAGCCATTCATAGATAACTTTATGAAAACCGGGAACACACTGGAACCCACCAGAATTACCATTATCATCAGTTAAGCTCAAAAGACCCTGTATTTTTCTTTCCAGTGGGCGTTTCGAAACATCAATATCCCAATGAATAAAACCTTCATATTTCCAGTTTTCGTTAACTGGAGGATTCATATTTACCCTGTCAATACTAACCAGTAAATCTGAGGTACCAAAAATCTTTTCATATACAGAGTAAATGATTTGATTCTGACGATTATCCCACAAAGACTGATGATGATAAAAAGGAATCCGTCCCATTTCATCAATTCCTGAACGAGAACGGATCTCCATGTTATAAAAATCACTATGGTTACTCTTATCCATTTCCAAAAAATAAAATATAGCATCGACAGTTTTTTGAACCTGTTCTTTGCTTACTGCTGATTCTATGATGATATAACCATTATCATCCCAACTCTTTAAATACTTTTCCATTGTTCCTTCTGAAATAGATAAATTCATAATTTCCACCTACTTATATTTATTTCATTTAGTTATTTTATCAACGAACACAGCTTCATCTCTCTATCAGAGATAATTTAAG
>NZ_CAWQJR010000160.1:0-38415 GCF_963894935.1 Xenorhabdus sp. PB61.4 | reverse complement strand
GATATTACATAAAAACATTTAATTTTATCTAAAAAATAGCTAATAACGATAAAAAAGTTTAAACAACTAACTTTTTTATAATTTATTAAATCACTTCTAAAAATTCTCGCTCTCATTCACTAATGAATGTATTAAAAATCTAATCAGCGTTCAAGATCCAACTAATGTAGTTCAATTAATCCAGATAGCTTCTTTCAACATAAATCTGCTAACATAGTTTACGTATGATTGTAAGATTTGGCTATTTTTTGGTGAAAGTAATATTCCAAATAATCTTACTATCTAATAATCACCCTATAAAATATTAATAATCCCTAGAAGAGTATGAGCATAGATGACCAAACAAAAATTCTATCATTCGGATACCGTGCCAATTGAGTTACGCTCTTCTGAAAATTCGAAAGCCTGTTACGGAAAACACACTCATGAAGAATTTTCTATTGGAGCTATAGATTGTGGTCATAGTGATTATTTCAATAGTAATATTAAACGTAGAATACAAAAGGGTTCTCTTGTCATAATTAATCCCCTAGAGATTCATTCATGTAACCCAACACCAAATACAAATTGGAGCTACAAAATGATGTATATATGTCCTAAATGGTTAGGCTATGTGCAATCGATGGTTATAGATGAAGAAGTAACGAGTTTTATCCCATTCTCAATTAATTATACTGATGATCCTGAACTTTATGTACAGTTTCAAGAATTAGCTGACACAATCATTCTTGATAATGACAAAATGAAAATAGAAGAAGATAGTATCTCTTTTTTTTCAAATCTGTTTTCACAGTCCAATGCCATACCTTTAGAGAAGGTTGAATCAAAGAACAATGTATCTAAAGCCTATGAATATATTTGTAAAAATTTTCGAAACAATATATCGGTAAAGGATGTCGCTGTTCATTCTCAATTGAGTGAATATCATATTATCCACGCATTTCGAAAGGCATATGGTATTACTCCACATGCTATGCAAATTGTAATGCGTATTAATGAAGCAAAAATACTTTTGAGGCAGGGAATGAGCATAGCCTCTGTTGCAACTGAATTAGGTTTTTATGACCAAAGCCACTTTCATAGGAACTTCAAAAAATTGGTAGCGGCGACACCTGCGGAATATAAAAAGTGTCGTACTTCGGTAAATTCGAGCGCTCGGTAAAAGAATAGAGTGACTTTAATTAAGGTATCTTTATGAAACGAAAATCACTCCCCAAAGTTTACCAATAACTTTAAAATATAAACAGTTAATTTGGTTGCTGAACAAGGTCATACAGACCACGGGCGGTGAAACCTTAAGTATTGCAACAACATCTTAATTCACGTCCCCTAAATAGACAGGAAAATCAGCAGAAAAACGCTTTTCTACAATCAAGGAGCGTAGGACCGCAGGAAATAAAGGCAGGTTTATAACATCCTTTAAATTGACCCATTGAGCACCTATTTGATCCCTATCTGCATAGATATCTCGATTATGAATATCGGGGTTTTTATCGACAAGTGAGGCAAGAAAAATCAGTTCCGTTTGATGGACTTCTTTATCAAACTCAGCAAATTCATGATTATTGCCTATATATTCTCTAACAAATACCAGCCGTGACGGTTCAATCTTATATGCAGTCTCCTCAAGACACTCTCTAATTAAGGTTTGAGTCAATGTTTCTCCAAACAGTTGTCCTCCACCGGGCAAGGTATACCATTCATCTGAATCTGATTTATACCTGACGAGTAAGATCTGCTCTTTGTGAATAATGATAGCTTTTGCTGAAATACGAATAATGACAGCACTACTTTGATGCACAAATAATACTCCGATAAAAAGGGAATTTTAGCAAAAAGGCCCTGCTAAACAGAGCCTTTCACATATCAGAACAGCGAGGGAATTGTCAGCAATTAGCGACGGTCACCCAGAATGCGCAGCAGCATCAGGAACAGGTTAATGAAGTCCAGATACAGGGTTAATGCGCCAGTGATAGAGTATCTGCGCATGTTCTCTTTATCATTGACATCCAGCTCAGCACCCATTTCTTTCAGTTTCTGAGTATCGTAGGCTGTCAGACCGGCAAAAACTAGCACACCGATATAAGTGATTGCCCACATCAGAGCCGGGCTTTTCAGCCAAATATTGACCAAAGAAGCCAGAACGATACCAATCAGCCCCATAAACAGGAAGCTACCCATACCACTCAGACTACGCTTGGTGGTGTAGCCATAAACGCTCAACGCACCAAACATCGCCGCCGAGATGACAAAGGTGCTGGCAATGGAGCCGCTGGTATAAACTACAAAAATGCTGGATATCGTCAGCCCGGTCAGCATGGAATAGAGCATAAACAGCCCGGTAGCTACGGCACCACTCATTTTATGTACCAAACCAGACAGCACAAACACCAATGCAAGTTGCGCAATGACTAAACCATAAAATACGATGGCATTACTGGAGATGGCATCTCGAATTGCGAGAGTATTTGCCGCATACCATGCAACAAATGCAGTTAACAACAGACCACAGGTCATCCAGCCATAGACCTGTGCCATATAAGTTTGTATACCTGAGCCAGCTTGCTGGACAATCGAACCGTTGGAACGTTGATATCGGTCCATGACGAGTACCTTTTATGACAATGTTGAAGGGTTAAGACTGTTTAACAAAAAACAATCTGTTTCAAATGCTATACATTAGCATAGAACATGAACAAAACCATCCGCCAATTAATCACAATTTTAGTGATATATGATTTATCTACCCGCTTTTAGAGATAACTCGCAAAAGACTTCATCAATATGTTTTTTATGATCTTATTTCACTACGTAAACCAGCGTTCTGCCGCTTCCTGATCACTTTTTCTTGCTTCTACCCAGCGTTCTCCCGTGTTAAGGGATTCTTTTTTCCAGAAAGGAGCCTGAGTCTTTAAATAATCCATCAGAAATTCAGCGGCAGCAAACGCTGTACTGCGATGCGCCCCCGTTACGCCAACAAATACAATTTCATCCCCCGGATATAGTTTTCCAATACGATGAATAATGTTGATCCGTTGTAAGGGCCAGCGTTGGCGGGCTTCATCAACAATTTTATGCAGCATGTTTTCTGTCATGCCCGGATAATGTTCCAGGGTCAGTGCCTGAACATTATCACCTAAATTGTGATTACGAACTTTCCCCGTAAAAGTCACAATCGCACCATCTTCATCAGATTGTGCCAGCCATTGGTATTCCTCTCCGACATTAAATACCGCTTTCTGGATACTGATCCGTGTCTTTTCCATCTTTAGCCTCCGGTGACCGGCGGGAAAAATGCCACTTCATCACCGTCATTCAGTGGGTGTTCGGCGTGAACAAACGATTGGTTCACGGCTGCCAGCAATTTTCCATCCTCCAATGCCAGCGCCCAGCGTTCACCTTTTTCAAGTAGCGACCTGCGAAGGTGCGCTACCGTCGGATAATCATTCGGTAATTCAAGAGAATCAGTGCCTACCAATTCCCGTACCTGCGCGAAAAACAGAACTTTTATCATTTTTTCACCTTAAAATTTCCCGATTTTCCACCACTTTTTTCCAGCAAACGAACCGGTCCGATAACCATATCTTTTTGTACTGCCTTACACATATCATAAATGGTCAAAGCTGCCACGGAAGCTGCGGTCAACGCTTCCATTTCTACCCCTGTCTTCCCTGTCAGGCGGCAACAGGATTCAATTCTGACCCGGCTGTGTTCTGTTTGTGCTTCTAACTGAACTTCAACTTTGCTAAGTAAAAGAGGATGGCACAGTGGAATTAGTTCCCATGTTCGTTTTGCTGCCTGAATGCCGGCAATACGCGCGGTTGCAAAAACATCCCCTTTATGATGATCACCGGAAACAATCATAGCCAGTGTTTCAGCCTGCATTTCGACAAAGGCTTCAGCTCTGGCCTCGCGTACTGTTTCTGTTTTGGCAGAAATATCCACCATATGAGCTTCGCCGGATGTATTGATATGAGTCAGTTGAGACATTCTCGCTCCTGAAAAATAAATTGAGCCGTTAAATTAACCACCAATGAAAGAAAGATTAGGAGTAATACCACTATCTCCCTGATGCAAAAAGTGAGTTTCACGCTTATGCCTCAACCCCCCCTGTATGCGTAATTTCAAATCGTTAAGAGATCCGTCATCAGACAGCAAATCACGTAATGGAATTCCCTGTTCACCAAACAGGCATAAGTGAAGATTACCAATGGCAGAGACACGCAGGCGATTACAGCTTCGGCAGAAATTCTTCTCATACGGCATGATCAGGCCAATTTCGCCCTGATAATCCGCGTGCCTGAAAACCTGAGCCGGGCCGTCACTCCGTCCACGCTGTTGCAGTTTCCAGCCCTGCTGGAGTAAACGGCTGCGTATTACATCACCGGAAAGATGATGGTGCCGGAAGTGTTCACTCCCTTCTCCCGTTTCCATTAGTTCAATAAAACGCAATTGAATCGGACGGTGTTTTATCCAGTCAAGGAACGCTGGCAGGCAGGTATCATTGATATTTTTCATTAATACCGCATTTACTTTGACTGTGCTAAAACCTGTTTCAAAGGCTGCATCAATGCCGCGCATAATCTGAAAGAATTTATCCTGCCCGGTAATAGCGTGAAACTGGCGAGGGTCAAGACTATCCACACTCACATTAATCGCTGTAAGCCCCGCTTCTTTCCAGCGGGTTACATCGCGCTCCATTCGGTAACCATTCGTCGTAACCGCAATTTTTTTAATCTGCGGATTTTCATGCACTGCTGCGATTATGTCGCAAAAATCACGGCGCATAGTGGGTTCGCCACCAGTCAGACGAATTTTTTCGGTGCCTAATTCTGCAAAAGCGCGGCTAACACGGTGGATCTCCGGCAAAGTAAGAAATGATTTGTTGAGTTGATTGCTGCCAGGCTGGTAGCCGTTGGGCAAACAGTATGTGCAACGAAAGTTGCATACATCAGTAACCGATAACCTCAAGTAATAAAACTTGCGGGAAAATGTATCGATAAGTTGTTCCACTATAACACCTTCCAATCATGGGGGATGCGAGCATTTCTGCCTCGCACCCTGGTGACTCAGGAGCCACGGCCAAAGCATCATATCGATGTGGTATTAATTTGATAGAACAATTTACGGTAGAATCAATTAATAAAAAATTTATACAACAAAGACTTAGACGCAGAGGCTAGGGGTTAATTTCAAATTTAATCATCATATAAATCGTGACATACGTGATTAAACCTTGCCGTGGGATTCTACCCCTTAAATTAGAAAAAAGCTAACGACAATCTCGATATATATTTTATTATACAAAGGGTTACAAAAAACCATCAACATCAGCCTATTGTTACCTATTCATTCTGTTTATATCCTGAAATAATTGATAAAAATCGCATAAAATCATGGTGATTGCTAAAAGCATCATACTTTATGGTAGATTATATAAAATTTACTCAAGCACATTTAATTCAGTAGCAGGAATCCTATGCGAAACCGAACATTAGCCGATTTGGATCGTGTGGTTGCCCTTGGCGGTGGTCACGGACTTGGGCGCGTTATGTCATCTCTCTCCTCCCTTGGTGCCCGCCTGACTGGTATTGTCACAACAACAGATAATGGAGGCTCAACCGGGAGAATCAGGCGCTCAGAAGGCGGTATCGCCTGGGGTGATACCCGAAACTGCCTTAACCAGCTGATCACGGAGCCGACTGTTGCTTCAGCTATGTTCGAATACCGGTTTGGCGGTAGTGGAGAATTAGCCGGACATAATCTGGGCAACTTAATGTTGAAGGCTTTAGATCATTTAAGCGTCCGCCCTCTTGAGGCAATTAATCTGCTCAGAAATCTGCTGAAAGTAAATGCGCATTTGATCCCTATGTCTGAACAAGCCGTTGACCTAATGGCAGTGGATGCTCAGGGATATGAAGTGCATGGAGAAGTGAATATCGACCAGCTGGATTGTGTTCCAAAAAAGTTAATGCTTTATCCCCATGTCAGTGCCACCAAAGAAGCTCTGGAAGCGGTTGAACAGGCTGATTTGATCTTGATAGGCCCGGGCAGTTTTTTTACCAGCTTAATGCCATTATTGTTACTGGAGGATTTGACCCAGTCCCTGCGGCGCAGCAATGCCAATATGATTTATATCGGTAATTTAGGGAAAGAACTCAGCCATGCGGCGGCCGATCTTTCATTGAAAGACAAACTTGAGATGATAGAGAATACAATCGGGCGCAAAATGATCAACGCAATCATTGTTGGCCCACGTACAGATATTAGCCAGCTAGATGAGCGAATTGTTACACAACAGGTCTTAGAAGCGCAGGATGTTCCTTATCGCCATGATCGTGAATTATTACGACAAGCCATAGAAGATACGCTGCAAAAACTGGGCTAATAATACAATTATTTATTGTGGCTGTTTCACTGATGGAGAGTGTTTTGTTTCACTCTCCATTCTTATTAGCCATTAATTAACGGCTGGCAATAATCTCAGGAATTAGCGATAAACTGTGCTCTCAATGCCTGCACCTGATCACGCATGTTAGCTGCCTGCTCAAATTCAAGATCCCGCGCATATTGATACATCTTTTCTTCCAATTCACGGATTTTGTTTTCCAATTCCTTCGCAGATAATTTATGGAAATCATCAACCCCCAAATCAGATTTGCTTCTATTTTTAGTTCTGTTTTTTCCTTTACCATTACTAGGCTGACCAAGTTGTAGGATATCGCCAACTTTTTTATTCAGCCCTTTTGGTACGATACCGTTTTCTTCGTTAAATTCCTGTTGTTTCGCTCGGCGCCGTTCTGTTTCATTGATGGCTTTTTCCATAGAAGCGGTAATTTTGTCGCCATACAAAATAGCTTTACCATGCAAATTACGCGCTGCACGCCCAATCGTCTGAATCAGTGAGCGCTCTGAACGCAGGAAGCCCTCTTTATCTGCATCCAAAATGGCTACCAAAGAGACTTCTGGCATATCGAGACCTTCACGTAACAAGTTGATCCCCACCAGCACATCAAATTCACCCAAACGCAAATCACGAATAATTTCAACCCGCTCAACGGTATCAATATCAGAGTGAAGGTAGCGCACCCGCTCTCCGTGTTCTTCCAGATATTCAGTTAAATCCTCAGCCATACGCTTAGTCAGAGTGGTGACTAATACACGTTCATTTTTAGCTGCCCGGATACGGATTTCAGACAGCAAATCATCCACCTGAGTTGCTACCGGGCGGACTTCAACTTCAGGATCAATCAGACCCGTTGGGCGTACCACCTGTTCGACCACTTCATTACCGGATTTTTCCAGTTCATAATTGCCGGGTGTTGCTGATATATAGATGGTTTGTGGCGCCAGTGCCTCAAACTCTTCAAAACGCATCGGACGGTTATCCAGTGCTGATGGCAGACGGAAGCCGTATTCTACCAGCGTCTCTTTGCGGGAACGGTCTCCCCGATACATAGCACCAAGCTGTGGAACGGTGACATGGGATTCATCCACCACCAGCAAGCCATCCGCAGGCAGATAGTCAAATAAAGTCGGAGGAGGTTCACCCGGTGCACGACCAGACAGATAACGGGAATAGTTTTCAATCCCGGAGCAATATCCCAGTTCATTCATCATTTCGAGATCAAATTGTGTTCTCTGAGTGATGCGCTGCTCCTCCAGTAACTTATCTGAAGCCAGAAGGACTTTGCGCCTGTCAGCTAACTCAACTTTAATCTCTTCTATCGCCTGAAGGATACGCTCACGAGGTGTTACATAGTGAGTTTTAGGATAAACCGTATAACGGGGAACGTTATACTCAACCTGGCCCGTCAGTGGATCAAACAGGGAAAGCCGTTCAACTTCATCGTCAAACAGTTCAACACGTAACGCATGTTCATCAGATTCGGCCGGAAAAATATCAATGACTTCGCCACGCACACGGAATGTTCCCCGCTGGAATGCCTGATCATTGCGCGTATATTGCAGTTCAGCCAAACGCCGCAGGATAGAGCGCTGATCGATCAACATACCATTTGTCAGATGAAGCATCATTTTCAGGTAGCTATCAGGATCACCCAGCCCATAAATAGCGGAAACAGAAGCCACAACAACCACATCTCTTCGCTCCAGCAGCGCTTTGGTCGCAGATAGCCGCATCTGTTCAATATGTTCGTTTACAGAGGCATCTTTTTCGATAAAAGTATCAGAGCTGGGAACATAGGCTTCGGGCTGATAATAATCATAATAAGAAACGAAGTACTCTACGGCGTTTTCCGGAAAAAACTCTTTCATTTCACTATAGAGCTGAGCTGCCAGTGTTTTATTGGGTGCCAGAACCATTGTTGGCCGGTTCATGTTGGCGATGACATTAGCAATCGTAAACGTTTTACCTGAACCCGTGACTCCCAATAATGTCTGATGGGCAAGGCCATCTTCCAGCCCATCCTGTAGTTTGCGGATGGCTTCTGGCTGATCACCGCCAGGTTCGAAATCAGAATGCAACCTGAATACTTTGTTCGTTTCTTTACTCATCTTCCACCCGATAACATTGCACAGCTCTATCCTTATTTATTTCCAAGCCATAACCCGAAAATACACAAGATATATACGCTAACCAAAACGCTCTTATAATACTGGATAAAAAAACAGCTTCAAGTGGGTTAACAAAATAATATTACCGTCCCACTTAAAAGCCGCACCGGTCAGAAAATAACAGAACCAACATATAACATTATGTGATATTAACCTTTAGTTAACATTATGTGAGCCTATTTTTATCCCCAGACAGTCTTTTTGTCTTTTTTATTTTCGTATTAGTTATTGAAATGATAAAGCAGGGAATGGCAAAGAGATAGTAAAAGGAATTGATTTTATATAACCAGTTAATTTTGAATGAAAAAAAATCAAAGGAGAGAATAACAGCAAATCTTGCGCAAGCCGCGTATTATCTTGTGTCAGACCACTTGTCTAAACCTAATGCACAAGGTTATCCACAGGAATAGTGGATAACTCAACAAATCCTATTAACGATGGGAAGTTGCGGAGTTATCCCCCATTATGGATTTTCTCAATAACAGAGTGTTTTCATGCTATTTCAGAGTTAATTGACGTTATTTTTTGTTCAAAAATAGTACAAAAATTGCCGAAATGGAGTGGATTCTATACTAACATTTCATCTTCTCCACTAATCCTTACCGGAATTTTAACCAACATCGTTTAAACAATTAGTTAACCAATAAATCAATGTTTATATATTTTCCTATGTCATGGCGTTCTACTTCCAGCCCACTCATATGGGGGATCACACCAAGTAATTGAGCCGGCATCATTCTCTTCAATGTCGCCAGATATTCAGCCTGACGCCTGCCGGGTGACTCAATTTCATTCGCAACCCAGCCTGCTAATTTCAGCCCGGAATCCTGAATCGCTTTTGCTGTTAACGCTGCATGGTTAATACAGCCTAATTTCACGCCTACCGTTAATATTACGGGCAGCTTCTCCTGAATCACCCAATCAGCAAAAGTGTTATTCTCAGATAGCGGTGTATACCAGCCTCCGGCTCCCTCAATGAGTACCCAGTTTGCTTTTGCTGATAATTCACTCAGGCCTTGTGACATCACAGAAAACTCAATAGGCTGATTGAGTTCAGCACTGACAATGTGAGGAGATGTAGGTTCAATAAACGCTAACCGGTTAACCTCCTGATAGGTGAGAGGTACTGAGCTGTTATGCAATAACGCCAGAGCATCCCCGTTACGAATACCTTCAGAAGTGAGTTCACAGCCTGATGCAACCGGTTTATAACCCGCAGTCTGATAACCTTTTTCATTAGCCGCCTGTAATAAAGCACAACTGACAACCGTTTTACCTACTTCAGTATCAGTTCCGGTAAGAAAGTATTTACTTGTCACAATAAATAACTCCAAAAACAATTTGATAGCTTAATGGGTAATCCCCATTATTTTTGGGATAAGCTTCTGAGAGCGCATTCATACGTTTTCTTGTCATCAGCCCTTGCTGACGTCCATGATGGAGGTGTGTGGCTCCAATCCCTTTTAGAGAATTTAATAAAGTCAACAATTGTGGATAACGCTGATTATATTGCTGGTGCCTGATTTGGTTCCGGTACGGCCGACATGCATCTGCAATAGTCTGTAAAGGCAGAAACTGGTTAATGTGCCGGTAATCATCAACTTGTTTCCATGCTGCTTCCAGCTCCCAGAGCGATCCCTGTGCTAAGGTGGAAAATAAGATAAGCCCGCCGGGACGGGTTACGCGATGGAACTCCTGCAATACTCGTGGCAGTTCATTACACCACTGCACCGCTAAGTTACTGAAACAGACATCGACACTGTTATCAGCCAGCCCCAGGTTCTCAATGTCACCTTGCAGATAATAATCAGCAACCTGTAACCCTTTGGCATGACTTAACATACCGGCAGACAGATCCAGTGCGATAACCTGTTTACCCTTCTGTTTCCAGTGTTCGCTGAAAAAACCCGTCCCACAGCCAGCATCCAATACCCAATTACCGGTATCTTCTGGCTGTGCCATTTTCATCAGATATTCACCTGTTTGTTGCTGTAGTTTCGCCGTAGCATCATAGCGTGAAGCCGCTCTGCCAAAAGCGCCCGCAATTGCCTGTTTATCAACGCAAGTTTTAGTAAAACTATTTTTAGCAACACAGCTAGCGGTCAAATCCACGTAAAGCCTCCAGTAATACATCGATATCCTGTTGAGTGTGATCCGCCGTCAGCGTAATACGCAAGCGGGCGCTATCCGGTGAAACTGTCGGAGGCAGAATGGCTTTTACCCATAGGTTTTGTTGTTTCATGGTTTCGGATAAGGCAATGCAGCGTTCATTATTACCGATGATCACAGGCTGAATAGCGGTTTCAGAATCTGTCAGGGAAAAAGATAAGTTTTGCGCTTCACGACGAAAATACTGGATATTATTTTGCAGACGCTGGCGCAATTCATCTCCCGCCCTAATCTGGCGCGTGGCCTCGGAAAGCGCAACCGCCTGAGCCGGTGGCATAGACGTGCTGTAAATCAGATGTCGGGAATATTGAACAAAGTATTCTGCGGTCTGCTCATCACACAATACCGCAGCCCCGCTCAAACCAAATGCCTTACCAAAAGTAACGATTAAGATCTCCGGCTTAACATTCTGTAACCAGCAGCTCCCCCTCCCCTCATCACCATAAATACCAATACCGTGGGCATCATCCACCATCAGCCAGCTACCTGTAGATTGTGCCAGCCGGGTAATTTCACTGAGTGGTGCGCTGTCTCCATCCATGCTAAAAACACCTTCTGTCACCACCAGTGTTTTACCTGCACATGATTTGCCTAAATGCTGTTTTAGAGAAATCGGGTTATTGTGCAAAAAGCGCCGAAACTGAGCCGGTGAATGCATAGCCGCCTCCATCAGGGAGGCGTGGTTCAGGCGATCAGCAATAATGCGATCCTCTTTTTCCATCAGAGCCGCTATCACGCCCTGATTAGCCGAATAGCCAGAAATAAACAGCAAGGCACGGGAATAACCAAGCCACTCCGCCAGTTGTTGATCTAACGCATGGTGAGCCGCAGTATATCCGGTTACATGCCCTGAGCCGCCACTACCAACACCGTATTGCTCAGCGCCTTGTTGCCATGCAGCAATAACCTCAGGATGCTGGCTCAATCCGAGATAATCATTACTGGAAAAGTTCAGGTATTGTTGCCCATCAGAGGTGTAGAGGTGCCGCCCATTTGCGCTTTGATGAGCCTGTCTGCGGCGCCATAAGGATGTGCCCCGGCGTTCGGCCAATCGCCGGGAAAGATAATCTGACCAGCTCATCATATTGCCGCATTATAGAATTGTTCATTGTCAGCATTATTAATGATGGCTTCCGTCAGGTGTTGCTGCTGCTGTTTGTCACCAAATGCTATTTTTGTCTGCTGAGGGTTAATGCCCAACCTACGGAACAATTGCAAATCTTTGTCTTCGCCCGGGTTCGGGGTAGTCAGTAATTTGCAGCCATAAAAAATGGAGTTAGCACCTGCCATGAAGCACATGGCCTGTGTCTGCTCATTCATCTGCTCACGCCCCGCAGATAAACGGACATGAGATTTCGGCATCATAATACGCGCAACTGCAATAGTACGGATAAAATCAAATGGATCGACTTCTTCATTATTTTCCAGCGGTGTTCCTTTCACTTTCACCAGCATGTTAATTGGAACGCTTTCCGGGGGTTTGGGCAGGTTTGCCAGTTGTACTAACAGAGCTGCACGGTCACGAATTTCTTCACCCAGCCCCACAATGCCGCCAGAGCACACTTTAATACCCGCATCCCTGACATTTTCCAGTGTATCCAGCCTGTCCTGATAACTGCGCGTAGTAATAATATTGCCGTAAAATTCCGGTGAGGTATCCAGATTATGGTTGTAGTAATCCAGACCTGCTTCTGCCAGACGCTGTGCCTGAGACGAGTTCAGCATTCCCAGTGTCATGCAGGTTTCCATACCCAGTGACTTAACTTCCTGAACCATTTTTTCCAGATAAGGCATATCCCTTTCGTGTGGGTTTTTCCATGCAGCTCCCATACAAAAACGGGTCGAACCTGCATTTTTAGCTTTACGGGCAGATTCGATAACTTTCTCCACTTCCATCAGGCGTTCTTTTTCCAGACCTGTTTTGTAACGGGAGCTCTGTGGGCAATATTTACAGTCTTCAGGGCAGGCTCCTGTTTTTATTGAAAGAAGTGTACTGACCTGTACCTGTTGCGGATCAAAATGTTCACGATGTACTTGCTGTGCCTGAAACAGTAATTCAAAAAAAGGCATATCAAACAGGGACTGTGCCTGCTTAATTGTCCATTGCTGACGCTCACTCACAATAACTTCTCCAGAATGAAATAAAACATGAAATAAAAGTTGTCAGTTTAAATAACGCCGCTATCATGTCAACCAAAACTAGATCAAAAAGGTTTACAACTAATTTATTATGAATCCTTCAGATATTGACTTTGACCTGCGACACATCTGGCATCCATATACTTCCATGAGCAACCCACTACCGACTTATCCGGTCGATTCTGCCAGTGGTGTTGAATTGGTATTGTCAGATGGGCGTAAATTAATTGACGGTATGTCTTCATGGTGGGCGGCAATTCACGGCTACAATCATCCCGTACTTAATGAAGCCGCAAAATCACAAATTGATAAGATGTCACATGTGATGTTTGGCGGCATTACTCATCCACCAGCAGTAGAATTGTGTAAACAACTGGTAGCAATGACGCCTGCATCACTGGAATGTGTTTTTCTGGCCGATTCCGGCTCGGTTGCCGTGGAAGTTGCCATGAAAATGGCTTTGCAATACTGGCAGGCAAAAGAACAACAGCAGCAGAAAAAACGACAAAAATTCCTGACGCTGCGTCATGGTTATCATGGTGATACTTTCGGCGCCATGTCTGTTTGTGATCCCGAAAACTCTATGCACAGTCTGTATCAGGGCTATCTCCCCAATCATTTGTTTGCTGATGCCCCACAATCCCGCTTTGATGGCGAATGGCAGCCAGAAGATATCTCTTCTTTCCAACAATTATTGTTACAGCATCATGATGAAATCGCCGCCGTGATTCTGGAACCCATTGTTCAGGGAGCGGGTGGAATGCGGATCTACCACCCTGAATACCTGCGTCAGGTGCGCAACCTTTGTGATGAATACCAAATTTTGCTGATCGCAGATGAAATCGCCACCGGCTTCGGGCGAACAGGCAAGCTATTTGCCTGTGAACACGCAAATATCGAACCAGATATTTTGTGTTTAGGTAAGGCTCTGACAGGCGGCTATATGACTTTATCCGCAACATTAACGACCCGCCATGTTGCCGAAACCATCAGTCAGGGTGAAGCAGGCTGTTTTATGCATGGCCCGACATTTATGGGGAATCCGCTGGCCTGTGCCGTTGCCGGAGCCAGTCTGAAATTACTCACTGAAAGCCCGTGGCAACAACGCATTCACTCAATTGAATCCGGCTTAAAAACAGA
This sequence comes from Xenorhabdus sp. PB61.4, assembly GCF_963894935.1. Lineage (NCBI taxonomy): Bacteria > Pseudomonadati > Pseudomonadota > Gammaproteobacteria > Enterobacterales > Morganellaceae > Xenorhabdus > Xenorhabdus sp. PB61.4. Next base: position 24,390 of record NZ_CAWQJR010000160.1, on the reverse strand, counting down.
GTTATTGCCTCTGAAATCATATAATTCAGTTGAAGACGTCCGGGTATTGGGTGCCATTGGGGTGGTGGAAATGAAACAACCTGTTAATGTAGCAGCATTACAGCGCCATTTTGTCCAACAAGGAGTCTGGATCAGGCCATTCGGGCGTTTAATTTATTTAATGCCGCCTTATGTTATTCAGCCTGAGCAATTATTGAAACTGACAAATGCTATTGCTGATGCAGTAATTTAATCATTAACGGCAGCATTAATAATAATGCTGCCACTTTTATTTATTATAAAAAATAACAGGCCATTTATTAGTAAAAGTCAATTCCTGATAAATATTGGCAATCAATTAAATGCATTCTTTCTCATCTAAAGAAAATATTTTTGTTATATTCCACTCAGTCTTATTTACTTTAATCAGAGAGGAATACACTATGAATCAGGAAAAATTGTCCGTACCTTCTAATGAAGAAATGGAAGCTATATTTAAACAATCTCAGGATATTTATGAACAAGAACAATTACATTATGAGGCTATAGCAAAAGAAAAGCCTGAACTTGCTAATTTGTTTGGGGGAATTCCTGTAATAAACCCACCAATTTATCCTATTCCTGTCATTAAAACGGCAGAGTATGTTAGCGGATATTTTAATATTAACACCTATCATCAAATTGGAAGCTATCCATTCATTCAGGTATCATCTTATCCTGTTTTAATTGGCAACAATCCACATACAAGAAGAAATGCTAATTTCAACGGATATATTTATGGCAGCTATAACATGCCACAAATAAATCTTAACAATCTTTATCTTAGCGGAGTAGTTCATCACACCAATACAATCATAAACACACCACTTAATTTTCAGCTTTTTATTTACCCACAAAAAATTCACCTGCGTTTATTTAAAGGAAATGTTTATTTAGGTGATTTAATTTCTGTATATCAGCATAATATATTGGTTACATACCCTATCGTTTTCTCCGGGATTGGAACTTTTAATTTCGTCTAAAATAATTTTTAAATCCAGATTTACTTTTTCTGCATATTACAGAAAAATAATTAATGGCCGCGCTAAAAATCTGCGCGGCTTTTTACTTATAGTGCCAGTACCGTTACCCACATTGGGCCTTTACCAACCGGATAACGTGCCAACTGAGTAAGTTTTCCGGTGTATTTATCAATACCGGATACGGAAATATGATCTGATTTCTGCCCAGAGGCAATTAAGAAACACCCACTGTGATCGATAGCAAAACCACGGGGCTGGCTTTCTGTTGGATAATGCCCTGCCAATGTCAGATGATAACCATCTTCTGACACGATAAAGTGACTGATAACACTCTCAGAGCGCTCACTGGTATAAAGATGGCGGCCATCAGGTGTAATGTGAATATCCGCAGACCAGCGAACAGCCGAGAAATCAGCAGGTAACGAATCAAGCGACTGCACAATCCGGTATTTTTCCCATTTACGCAGTACATCAACGGTTGAATCGAGTTCATTGATGCAATAAATCGCTTCTTTCTCAGGATGAAAAGCCATGTGGCGTGGGCCAGCTCCGGCTTTTGTCGTCATTTCATCAGCACGACGTTCTGTCAGATATCCGTGATCATTCAGATCAAAAATACGGATGTGATCTTCCTTCAGGCATGGAACCAGTAACTGACGGTTTTCCCGATCAATATTGGCGGAATGTGGCGCTTTCAGTCCTTCTACAACTTGAATAGGTGCTTTAGCAATGCCATCTTCATCAATAGGATGGACACTTAAATTATTGAAGCTATAGGAAGCCGAAAATAAAAAACGCCCTGCTCTGTCCGTTGAGATATGTGTCGGACTTCCCGGTAATGGGGCAATGGACTGCTGCTCCAATCGTCCGTCAGTACTGATTTCATAAGTTATGATGCTGAACTGAGGGCGTATCCCAACATATAAATGCTTTCCATCAGGATGGATGACCATTGGCTGTACTTCGCCCGGCACACTGACTGTCTGGAGCAGTGAAAGTTCTCCGACAATATTCAGGGACCAGACGTGGATCTGACGACTATTCGGACTCGCTGTATAAACTACTTGTTTCATTTTCTCTCCTTAAAGCTCCATCACTATTTTATTGATCTGCAATGATTCCTGAAAAGATATGTCTGTTAAACTTATAATTATCAGTTTAACTGTTTTTCATTAACATATAATGTTTGTTCAAATCATCAACAGTTTAGAGGCTAATTCATGTCATACCGCGTTATCGCACTGGATCTGGATGGAACGCTGCTCGATCCACAAAAAAATATTCTGCCAGAATCGCTCGCGGCTCTAAATGAAGCCCGTCAAGCGGGTATTAAGATTTTGATCGCCACCGGCCGCCATCATGTTGCCATCCATCCGTTCTATCAGGCGCTTAAGCTCGATACTCCGGCGATTTGCTGTAACGGGGCTTATTCATATGATTATCAGGCTAAAAAGGTTCTGGCCGCTAATCCTCTCTCTATTCAGGAAGCCTCTCAAGTACTTTCTTATTTACAGGGCACTGAAATTGATCATCTGATGTATGTTGATGATGCTATTTTATACGAGTCTCCACATACCGTTACCCGAACCCTTGCATGGTCTGATTCTCTGCCTGAGCATCAGCGCCCTACTCTCCTGCATATCAACAACTTTCAGGAAGCACTGAATAATGTCAATTTCATCTGGAAACTTGCCACTATGTCCCCCGATTTAGCGAAATTACGTGAGGTCAGTGAGCAGATCAGGGAAGAAGTCGATCTGGAGTGTGAATGGTCATGGTTTGATCAGGTCGATATCGCCAAAAAGGGCAATAGTAAAGGGCTGCGTTTACAGCAATGGGTTGAATCACAAGGGATGAGTATGAAAGATGTTATTGCTTTTGGCGATAATTTTAATGACATCAGTATGCTGGAATCCGCAGGTTTGGGGGTTGCAATGGGAAATGCCGTTGATGATGTCAAAGCGCGGGCAGATCTTGTTACCAAAGATAATGTTCAGCCCGGTATTGCGGAAGTTATCCGAAAATATGTGCTGTAATTTGTTTCACTATGGAAGGAGCATAAGCCACCCGTGCTCCTTCCATTCCACTATATTCAGTTTATAAGTGCCGATTTAACGCAATACTTTTAATTTGCGCATACAACCATTGCCCTTCACGCAAATTAAGTACTTCCCGTGCCCACGGAGTAATCCTTGCCCACAGATAACGGTCACCCAGAGCAAGTTTGACATCAACCTGACCAGCATCCTCGAAAAATTCAATGACTTTTACCTGTAAGGTATTACGAATACTACTGCCTTTTGGCGGCTCTAATACTAAAGAAACATCGGAAGCATCAATACGGATACGCAAATCAGTTCCCTCTGTAACATTAATTTCCGGTAACCAGAGAGCCTTATCAGCCACCGCCACTGCTGTCATATGGTAACGCTGATGATGTTCCATCACTGTTACAGTTAATATACTGCTCAGGTTATCCTTTTGCAGCCACGGACGCAGGATGCTGTTTGACCACACTTCTTCCAGTGTGCCCGACATCCTGATTTTTCCTTTATCCATAACAACTACGTTATCAGCCAGATGGATAATTTCATCCAGATTGTGACTGACATACAGGATCGGAATTTTGATATCTTCAGACAATTTTTCCAGATACGGCAATAATTCACGTTTACGGGGCAGATCCAGTGAGGCCATAGGTTCATCCATCAGCAAGAGTTCAGGCCCCGTCAATAATGCCCGCCCAATCGCAACCCGCTGTTTTTCCCCACCAGATAAGGTTATTGGAAAACGTGATAGCAGATGCTCAATACCAAGCAATTCTACAATTTTGCCAAAATGTGGTTGCATGTCCGGTGACATGCCATATTGCAAATTTCCTTTGACCCGATAATGAGGGAAAAGCCGGGCATCCTGAAATACATAGCCGATTCGACGTTTTTCCGGTGGTAGAAATATTTTGTGTTCTGTATCTACCAGAATGCGTTCGTTTAAGGTAATGCGGCCTTTTTGTAGCCGGGTCAAACCGGCAATGGCATTAATTAGCGAGGTTTTTCCTGCGCCGGAAAGCCCAAAAATGGCAGTAATGCTTTCCGCTGGCAATGTGGTATCAACCTGCATATGCAGATCACCCAGATGCTGTTCGAAATTTAATTCTAACATGCTGCCCCCAGACGTTTTCTTCCCCAACGGGTCAGCCATTCAGACAGCAGTAATGACACCAGAGCCAAAATTACCGCGATCACACATAAACGTGCGGCGGCAGTTTCTGCACCGGGCATTTCAATCAATGTGTACATGGCAAGAGGAATGGTACGAGTCTCACCGGGAATATTTGACACAAAAGTGATGGTTGCGCCAAATTCACCCAATGAGCGGGCAAATGCCAGCACAGAGCCAACAATAATACCCGGCAATGAAAGTGGTAAAGTAATCGTGAAAAAGACCTTAAGTGAACTGGCTCCTAACGTGTGGGCCGCCTGTTCCAGACGAAGATCTATAGCTTCCAGAGCCAGACGGATTGCCCTGACCATGAGCGGAAAGGAAACAACAGCCGAAGCCAGAGCAGCACCTGTCCAGTTAAATGCAAAGCTAACACCGAACCAGTCATAGAGAAACTCCCCGAATATACCGCGACGCCCCATACTCATTAGCAGCAGATAACCAACAACAACCGGGGGTAAGACCAGCGGTAAATGGATAACACTATCCAGCAGGGATTTCCCGAAAAACTGACAACGTGCCAGAACCCATGCCATCAAAATCCCTAATGGCAAACTGAGCAGCACTGCAATCCCTGAGACTTTCAGACTCAGTAAAATTGCCTGCCATTCATATTCACTTAACATCTCCAAAAGAACAGTTCCTACAGTGAATTAAAACCGTAACGTGTGAAAATTTCTACGGCTTCAGGGGTTTTAAGATAATCATAAAAATCCTGTACCGCCTGATTTTCATGACCTTTAATAATTGCAATCGGATATTCCACCGGTTTATGACTCTTTTGCGGGAATACACCAACAACTTTCACTTTTTTGCTGGCAACAGCATCAGATCCATAAACAATTCCCAGTGGCACTTCTTCACGCTCGACCAGAGCCATACCACTACGCACATTGTTAGTACGGGCCAGCAACGGATTAACTAAATCCCATGCTCCCAGATATTGCAGGGATTCTTTGGCATAAATACCAACAGGCACATGGTCAGGATCACCAACAGCCAGATGACCTCCGGCCAGCAAAGAACTCCATTTTGTTTCCTGATTGATATCGATTTTATGCAGCTTACTCTTTTTAGGCGCAATCAGAACCAGTTGATTCCCCAACAAAGTATGACGAGTATCTTCAATAATGAGTTTCTTGCCCGAAATGTAATCCATCCATTGTTGGTCAGCAGAAATAAACAGATCTGCAGGGGCTCCCTGCTCTATCTGACGAGCCAGTGTTGAAGATGATGCGTAAGAAGCAACAACTTCTCCCCGATTGTCTTTTTTATACTGTTCGGCAATATCATTAAGTGCATTCGTCAGTGACGCAGCAGCAAAAACAGTGACTTTTCCCTCTGCCCAACTGTTGCCAACAAGAGCAAAAGACACTACAGCCCCTGCCAATAACTGATAAAAATTCTTTATTACGCGCTTTTTCATGTTGTATTCCACTTATGATAACCAAAACGGTGCGCTGTATATAACAAGATACAACGTTAAATGAAAATACTATTCTGAGATTAATCGGCAAGTTGTGAGCTAGTTTTAGCTTTTGTATTAATTTGATGTAAAGATTACTCAGAAAACACAAATAATCTTCAGTATTGTCAATATAGTAATACGGAGAAAAGATGTTATATACAGTGCTATATCCCGTTGTATTATATATTTTTCGTCTTTCAGGCTGCCTCTTTGTTGACCACAATACAACACAAAATTCATTGAATATAACTGCTGAATATGTGCCGGAACAGAGTGCATTTTTAAAGCGAAAAACATTCGATATTTTACATAAATGAGGGCTAACTTTTGTTACACACCACCCCATTACAAAAAGACATCACCAAAAAACGGCTGCTGACAATAGCTGGCCTGGGCTGGATGTTTGATGCTCTGGATGTCGGTCTCTTATCCTTCTTACTGGCAGCCCTAAAACAGGATTGGGGACTGAGCTCAGAACAGTTAGGCTGGATAGGTAGTATTAATTCGATAGGCATGGCTGTCGGTGCTTTTGTCTTTGGCGTGATGGCTGATAAAACCGGACGAAAGTCAGCCTTTATTGTTACATTACTGCTGTTTAGTGTAGGCAGTGGCTTAACGGCATTGGTGACCACATTAGCTGCATTATTGGTTCTGCGTTTTATTATCGGTATGGGTTTAGGCGGAGAACTTCCTGTCGCATCAACACTGGTGTCTGAAAGCGTGGAGCCCCATGAACGCGGGCGTCTGGTTGTGATATTGGAAAGCTTCTGGGCCTTCGGCTGGCTTGCCGCGGCATTGATTGCTTACTTTGTTATTCCAAGTTATGGGTGGCGAGTTGCCATGCTGCTGAGTGCTCTACCGGCTTTTTACGCTATCTACCTTCGTTTGCATTTACCTGATTCGCCACGCTATACACAAATGCGCGCCCGGAAACCCCTCAATTCAATTATGCATAATATACGGGAAGTATGGTCGGCCGATTATCGTCGGGCAACAGTCATGTTGTGGGTTTTGTGGTTCTGCGTAGTCTTTTCCTATTATGGTATGTTTTTGTGGCTGCCAAGCGTCATGATGCTGAAGGGGTTTAGCCTGATAAAAAGTTTCCAATATGTACTAATCATGACGCTGGCTCAGCTTCCCGGCTACTTTACTGCCGCATGGATGATTGAACGCTACGGACGTAAATTCGTTCTGGCGAGCTATCTCATCGGAACGGCTGTCAGTGCCTATTTCTTCGGTACAGCTGATAGTATTACCCAGCTTCTGATCTTTGGTATTTTGCTGTCGTTTTTCAATCTTGGTGCCTGGGGAGCAATCTACGCCTACACCCCAGAACAATATCCGACAGCAATTCGCGCAACCGGTGCTGGTATGGCGGCATCAGTCGGGCGGATAGGTGGTATCATTGGCCCTTTAATGGTCGGTTATCTGGTAGCGATGAATTCATCGATCTCCCTGATTTTTTCCCTGTTCGGCTTTTCAATTCTGGTGGCTGTAGGTGCTGTGATTTGGCTGGGGAAAGAGACTCGTCAGATAGAACTTATACCGTGATAAAAATAAACCCTGTTTAAAGTAACAGGGTTTATCAACGATATGCTTTCAGGATATGATTTCTTTAGGAACAAGAATCGCAGAGGCGCTGGCGATCAAATTAAACCAAAATTAGCGCTCAATACCTTTTGTTTCACTTTTAGAGATAAGGTTAAACAATTCACCCAACACATAAATCAATCCAAGAATGACTGCCATGACAACAGGAACCATGACCAGTTCAAACGCTATACTTTTAATCAGTTCAAACATGTATACCTCATATCATGAATGACTATCATCGAATCGACCAATAAGCTGTGCCTGATTCAGCTTCATTTCCATCGGGCAATGTGCGTCCGGTAATGAAACAAAACGCTTTACTGCACAGACAACAATTACGCTATTCTAGACAATAAAAAGGTAACAGTAACCGACGAAACGTGCGATTCTTACGGTTATTCTATAAAAACTTTCAAATAGTTACCTGAAATGAATCACTATGCAAGCCGAAATATTATTAACTCTTAAATTGCAGCATCGGGTTTTTGCCGATCCTCGGCGGATTGAATTGCTGAAGCAGATAAAAATTACGGGCTCTATTAGTCAGGGTGCCAGACAGGCTGGTATCAGTTATAAAAGCGCCTGGGATGCCATTAATGAGATGAACCATCTGGCAGATGAGCTATTGGTTGAACGAGCAACCGGTGGCAAAGGTGGCGGTGGCGCTCAACTGACTCCTTATGGCGAACGCCTGATACAGCTTTACGGCCTGCTGGAACAAATTCAGCAAAAGGCATTCGATGCTCTCAAACAGGATTCACTGCCTCTGGATAGTCTGCTGGCAGCCATTTCGCGGTTTTCTTTACAGTCCAGCGCCAGAAATCAATTTTTCGGTACAATCGTTGAGCGTGATAATGGAAATATTCAGCAAAATATTTGTATCCTGCTGGCTGATGGCAAAACCTCTATCCGCGCTTCTGTAACAGAACAAAGTGCTGAACGCTTAGGCCTGATAAAAGGAAAAGAGGTGATCGCGCTTATTAAAGCACCGTGGATTACCTTACGAAAAGGAGCTACCGTTTCCTGCAACACGACTTCTTCCGGAGACATTGACTCTTTCAAAAACGCCGCCGTTTTTGAAAATCAGTTATCCGGCCAAATCAGCCAGATTGAGGCAGGAGCACAGTGCAGCGAAATTATCGTGAATCTGAGTAGTGGCGAATCTCTCTGCGCCACATTATCCAATCAGGAAATAGAAAATTTAGGCCTTCAGCCGAATGATATTGTCACCGCTCTTTTTGGAGCTGATAAAGTGATTATTGCAGCATTAAATTAGGTATATATCCTATGGATTTCGAGTTGCATCGCGGCGGCAGAGGAATAAGTCCCCTGAGCATAAATAACTATGCGGCGACTGGAGTGAACGAGTGCAGCCAACAAAGAGGCAATTTGAAAGACGACGGGTATATTTGCCCCCGTCAGGGGCATCCGAATGCCCCCCTAACAATTAATATTCCCCCATCCTGAAATATAAATCCATAACGAATAACAGACGACTACTCATTGACATTGAACATTATTCCGCTTATTTCTGTGATCCTTTAGTTGATGTTGCTTAAATAAGGAAGAAAAATGTCTGAATTGCAAGTATCGCAAGGTAGTTTCCGTTTAAGTGACACCCGTATCCTGAAGATACCGTCACTAAAAATCATCTCTGGGGAGAACTGGGCATTTGTCGGTTCTAATGGCAGTGGGAAGTCTTCTCTGGCCTGTGTTTTATCGAATGAATTAACCCAACTGACGGGTGAAATACAATGCTCGTTTCATACTCCTGTACGCCTCTCTTTCGAGCAACTTCAGCAACTGGTTGATAAAGAATGGCAACGCAACAATACAGACCTGCTCAGTGAGGATGAGGACGATACTGGACACACTGCCGCAGAAATCATTCAGCTCCACCATAAAGATAATGAATTGTGCCTTGAGCTCTCAGCATATTTTGGCATTAAGGATCTGCTTTCACGCCGTTTCAAGTATCTTTCTACCGGTGAAGTGCGAAAAGTGTTGCTTTGTCAGGCATTAATGGCGGATCCAGACCTTCTTATCCTTGATGAGCCTTTTGACGGATTAGATGCTTATGCCCGCACTCAGTTATCTCAGCTATTAGCAACACTGGCCGAAAAAGGTATCACTCTGATTTTCCTGTTAAACAGGTTTAACCAGATCCCTGCTTTTGTTGAGAGAATTGGTGTACTCGCCGATTGTCAGCTGATGCTATCCGGAGAAAAAAAGCACGTTTTGGCTGAATCTCTGGTTGCACAATTAGCACATAGTGAAAAGCTAAAGCATATTCGGCTGCCGGAAACAGATGAATACCGAATTGATGAGCAGCTTCCCTCAGATCAACCGCTGGTATCAATGCGTGATGTTATTGTTCAATACAATGATAAACCGATATTACATGGCCTAAGCTGGCAGGTTAATCCCGGTGAAAACTGGCAGATTATTGGCGAGAATGGGGCCGGAAAATCTACTCTTCTCAGCCTGATTACCGGCGATCATCCGCAGGGTTACAGTAATCAGCTGGTTCTATTTGGTCGCCAGCGAGGCAGTGGAGAAACTATCTGGGATATTAAACGCCACATTGGCTATGTCAGTAATAGTATTCACCTTGAATATCGTGTCAGTACCAGCGTCCGTAATGTTATTCTTTCCGGTTTCTTCGACTCCATCGGGCTTTATCAGGCCGTTTCTGATCGTCAACGACAATTGGCAGATGAGTGGCTGGCATTATTGGGTTTATCCGATACAGCTGCAAACAGTCCGTTTCATAGTCTGTCATGGGGTCAGCAACGCCTTGTATTAATTGCCCGCGCCTTAGTGAAACACCCGGTTTTGTTAATTCTTGATGAGCCATTGCAAGGGCTTGATTCACTCAACCGGCAGTTAGTCCTGCGTTTCATTGATATCATGATTAAAAATGGCGATACGCAACTTCTGTTTGTCTCACATCATCAGGAAGATGCTCCAGAATGCATCACCCATCGACTAAAATTTATTCCTGATGGCGATATTTATCGTTATGAAACTGAACTGACTTTTAGCCCTCTTTTGTGATTTTCTAATACTCTTCATGTTTCAGGCCACCTCTGACCGGAGGCCGGCCTGAAATCCATAAAATATCAATTCCTGTCTGAGCTGATGCTGAAGAGGGATAAAAGTGTAGCGTGTTATATAAACATTTTTTTGATAGTTCTTATTATTTTTTTGAATTTTTTGTCTCTTGCTATAAAATCCCGCCCTATTTTTTAGATCGTTTACCTATTTTTTAAAAGAACCGAGAATTGTATGGGCTGGACTTTACTTGCCGCTTCGCTGGCACTGTTAGATATTCGCCAAAAAATCGCATTTTTCATTGCATTCTTAGCTATCGCTGTTGGGATCAGCACTCATATACTGGCCTACCCCGCGATCATCTCATTATTAATGATAAGTGTATTGGGTGTGGCGCATGTCTATTTCAATAGCAAAAGGCATATTATCGGTAAAAGCATTACCGAAGCCATGTTGGTTATCGTTAGTATTTTGTTATTTATACATTTTATTCCCGGTTTTCATAATCTGAAATATCTGGACAAAGTACAGGTTGGGCCACTCAGCGCACCTTTTTCCATGTACTTCAATTTTGACAAGGCACTGGTTCCTTTTCTTTTATTGTGCTGTATGCCAAGCCTATTCCGCTGTAACCCAGTAGTTAATGCTCCTGCCCACGGCTGGGCATTTTTAATCGCAGCGATACCAGCATTATTAGGGCTTGCTACAACGCTTGGCGGGTTGGCAGTTGAACTCCACCTGCCAGGCTGGTTTCCTGCCTTCGTTGTTGCCAATATTTTATTTGTCTCACTGGCAGAAGAAGCCCTATTCCGTGGCTATATTCAGCAAAAGCTCAGTCAGTGGATGAATCCCTATTTTGCACTGATCATTACTTCTTTGCTATTTGGTGCCGCCCACTTCGCAGGCGGTGGACTATTGATGGCCTTCGCAACACTGGCAGGCCTGATTTATGGTATAGCGTGGATGTGGAGTGGCCGTTTATGGGTAGCTGTCGGATTCCATTTTACCCTTAATGTGTTACACCTGCTGTTTTACACTTATCCGATTAAAGCGATCATCAGCTAATTTCCGCTATCCTATCTATACACAATGGATTTCAAGTTGCAGCCAGTCAGGCTGCAACTTCCCCCATATATGATTTAAGACAGAAGTTCATCGACTATTGTTTGCTGTTTCAGTCTATCGCGCCATATAATGCCCGCAGCGAGCATTTCATTTTGTATTAAAAAGTAATGATAGGAGTTTAAGCTATGGCTGTAACTAAGCTGGTTCTTGTAAGACATGGTGAGAGCGAGTGGAACAAAGAGAACCGTTTTACGGGCTGGACTGATGTTGAACTGTCTGATAAAGGTCGCAATGAAGCACAACAGGCTGGTCAATTGCTGAAACAGGAAGGTTTTGCTTTTGATTTCGCCTACACATCTGTTTTAAAACGCGCCATTCATACTTTGTGGAATATTCTGGATCAGGTCGATCAACAATGGCTACCGGTTGAGAAAAGCTGGAAACTGAATGAACGCCATTATGGTGCCCTGCAAGGTCTGGATAAAGCAGAAACTGCGGCTAAGTATGGTGATGATCAGGTTAAATTGTGGCGTCGTGGCTTTGCCATCACTCCTCCTGATCTGACCAAAGATGATGAACGTTATCCCGGCCATGACCCTCGCTATGCAAACCTGAAACCAGAAGAACTTCCTGTCACAGAAAGCCTGGCAACGACTATCGAACGTGTTGTTCCTTACTGGGAAGAAGTCATTAAACCTCGCGTTGCAAACGGTGAAAAAGTTATCATCGCTGCTCACGGCAATTCTCTGCGCGCACTGGTGAAGTATCTGGATAATATGGGCGAAGACGAAATTCTTGAGTTAAATATTCCAACGGCTGTACCGCTGGTTTATGAATTTGACGAGAATATGAAGCCAATTAAACACTATTATCTGGGTAATGCAGATGAAATCGCTGCAAAAGCAGCTGCTGTCGCAAACCAGGGTAAAGCGAAATAATTGAGTAAAATATAAAAAGCCGGAAATCACTCCGGCTTTTTTCATGCAAAATCATCCTCGGCGTGTTCTGACAGCCTGAGACAACTGCTGTAATAGCGTTTCTGTATCATCCCAGCCAATACAGGCATCTGTCACACTTTTCCCATAAACCAGTGGCTCATCATCATCTAAACTTTGGTTGCCTTCAACCAGATGGCTTTCAACCATCACACCGATAATCGCATTCTCTCCGGCAGAGATCTGGCCACAAACATCAGCCCCTACATCCATCTGCCTTTTGAACTGCTTCGCACTGTTTGCATGGCTGAAATCAATCATTACCTGCGGTTTCAATCCTGCTTTTAATAAACCTTCTTTCACCGCGCTGACATGTTCAGCACTGTAGTTTGGCTCTTTTCCGCCACGCAGAATAATATGGCAATCCTGATTGCCCGTCGTATTAACGATGGCAGAATGACCCCATTTAGTTACTGACAGGAAGCAGTGTGATGAGCCGGCAGCATTGATGGCATCAATCGCTACTTTTATTGTGCCGTCAGTACCGTTTTTAAAACCCACCGGGCAGGACAGCCCTGATGCCAGCTCACGGTGAACCTGAGACTCAGTTGTACGTGCTCCTATTGCTCCCCAGCTCATAAGATCGGCAAGATACTGAGGGGTAATCATATCAAGGAATTCACCTGCTGCCGGCAACCCAATATCATTAATATCGAGCAGAAGTTTGCGTGCTGTGCGTAATCCATCATTAATATCAAAGCTACAATCCATTTTCGGGTCATTGATTAACCCTTTCCAACCGATTGTAGTACGGGGTTTTTCAAAATAAACCCGCATCACGATTTCCAGATCTGCTTTCAATTCGCGGCGCAATTTATTCAGACGCTCTGCATATTCCAGTGCAGCCTTTGGGTCATGAATTGAACATGGGCCAATTATTACCAATAGACGATCATCTGCACCAGTTAAAATGTTATGAATGGCTTCGCGAGCTTCACGAACGGTAGTAGCAGTGTCTTTTGTTGCAGGGAATTTTTCAAGCAATGCAACTGGTGGCAATAATTCTGTTATTTTTCTTATCCTTACATCGTCATTCTGGTAATTCATCGGCCTATCACCTAATGTGTTTACAGTTGTTTAAAATAATTTTGTGATCTCAATCTAACTGTTAGATGAAGTGCTGTAAATAATCTTTGTGAGTAAATAAGCAGACTTTTTATAAAAGAGAAAATTAGAAAGAGGATATGTATAAATGGAATATCAACGAACAGGCCATAAATTATTATGGCCTGTTCCGGGCTAGTTATTAATTTGAATTTTCAGTGGAAGTACTCACTGTAGATGATGTTTCATGATTATTCTTAGCTACTTTTATCCATAGACGAGCACCGTTCAAAGCAATTCCTGTCAGAATAATATACTGCAACGACATCGCTAATACGCCTTGCTTGTAGTAAATGGCAACGCTGATCACATTAATAATCACCCACAGCAGCCAATTTTCTACATGCTTACGGGTCATGAGAATCATAGCTACTATTGATAAAACGGTCATTACCGAATCCCAGAACGGGAAAGCATCTGGCAACAAATCAGGCATAGTGATCCCAAAGCCCATTCCCTGTAAAGCAACAACAGAAACTTTTGCCATATAACCAAATATTTGGTCAATATTAAATGTCATTATCAGGATAAAAAGGAGGGAAACAGTAGCCACACTGAACATCTGTTTGGGGCTAAGCCAGCGGATCTTTAATTCTTTTTGTTGCTGTTCATCGACTCTGCTCCAGGCATACCAACCATAAATGTTTGCAGCAAAGAAGAAAATTTGTAGCATAAGACTGGCATAAAGCTGGATTTGAAAAAATATCACCGCAAATAGGGAAACATTAATTAAACCAAATAAATAGTTAATAATTTTTTCCTGACTCGCAAGCCAGATACATAATAAACCCGCAATTGTACCAACAGCCTCGATATATGAAGGTTGATAACCAAATATTTCTACCGGAATGTGGTTATTTATACTGAAAAACCTGCTGAGAAAATCCATGCTTTTTTATCCTTACCATAATTAATGTTTAGTATATCAATAACAAAGGCATTAAATCAGGCTCAAAACCAACCCTATAGCCAGTTTTTGTTTTATATACTAAACAAGATAACGAGTTTTTAAGTAAAAGTCTTTAAGTATTTTAGAAATTTTAATGTTAATTACCAGACGCTGATATGGTAAACATAAAAACCAATTATTAATAATTGTTAAATAATAACGATTTTAAAATAATTAGCGGCATTATAAAAAGAAACTTATTTAGTTTTAGAATAATTAAAATAAACACAGAGTGACATTAGAATATATACAGATGGGTCGGGCAGGATGATTCGGCCTCCGGCCTCACCCTTCGGGCCAACGCTTATGCGTTGTTATCTCGCTTCGCTCGGCTCGAACCTGTGACCAATTGATTAAAAGCCAACTGCTCTACCAATTGAGGTTATTAATTATTTGAAGAATATTGGATTGAGAATTTAGATGGTGGGTCGTGCAGGATTCGAACCTGCGACCAATTGATTAAAAGTCAACTGCTCTACCGACTGAGCTAACGACCCATCTGGGGTATGTCTGAATTGAAGATTTAAATGGTGGGTCGTGCAGGATTCGAACCTGCGACCAATTGATTAAAAGTCAACTGCTCTACCGACTGAGCTAACGACCCATTTACATCTTGCTTAGTAACACTATTGCTTGCCAACGGCGGCATATATTACTGATTTCTCAGCGCTGCGCAACATTTATTTTATTAAAACCCGTTCAAGCGACTACTAATCACCCAATTATCCCCAAAAAGACCGATATATAACCTTTTGGGGATAACTATTACATTCCAGTAATCTTTTTGGCAGCCATTTTTGCCGCGTTGGTACCGGGATATTGCTTAACTACCTGCTGATAAACTGCCTTGGCTTTATCCTTTTGCCCTTTTTCCTGCATAATCAGACCAACTTTATACAAGGAATCGCTGCTTTTTGATGACTTAGGATAATTTTTCACCACAGTCGCAAAATAATAAGCCGCATCATCCTTCTTGCCTTTGTTGTAATTCAGCTGACCTAACCAATAGTTAGCATTCGAAAGATATTTCGACTTAGGATACGCTTTGACAAAGTTCTGAAAAGCGACGATTGCCTTATCATACTCCTTGGTATTAATAGCCAAAGCGACGGCAGCATCATAATCTCCCTTCTCACTGCCTGTACTCGTGGCAGCAGCCGGTTGATTATCTGCGCTTTTCTCTGCTGACGGAGTAGCATTATCAGTTTCAGAGCCTGAAGGGTTGGTGATTTTATCCAGTTGCTGATAAATGTCCTTCTGGCGCTCAATAACCTGATTTAATTGGTACTGATTTTCCTGAATCTGACCACGTAGCGTATCAATATCACGCTGAGAATCAGCGAGCTGCTGCTGAAGTTGAGTTAATAACTGACTGTGAGCGTCAGAAATACGCTCTAACTGGGAAAGGCGCTCATCGGTGGAGCCTGAGCCGACATTACTGATTGGCGCTCGGGCGGTAGCGGCCCAGGGAGCCGCTACGCCAACCAATAACGACAGACCCAATACAAAACGTCTGAAGTTACTGTTCATGCATTACTCTTAGTATACGATTACAGCGCGACGGTTTTTAGCGTATGCTGCTTCGTCATGACCCAGTACTGCTGGTTTTTCTTTACCGTAAGAAACAACAGCAAGCTGGTCAGCTGAAACGCCTTTGCCTTGCAGATACATTTTAACTGCATTTGCACGACGCTCACCCAGAGCGATATTGTACTCAGGAGTACCACGCTCATCCGCATGACCTTCGATAGTCACTTTAACAGATGGATTGCTACGCAGGAATGCAGCGTGTGCATCCAGCATCTGAGCGAATTCATTGTTGATGTCGTATTTATCGAAACCGAAGTATACGATGTTGTGGTTTTGCAGTTCCTGCATTTGCTGACGTGCTAATTCTTCAGCAGACAGACCTGCTTTAGAAGAATTATCAACAGTGCTTACGCCTGACTGATCACTGTTACCATTTTTATTAGTATTACTACACGCTGCTACGGCCATGATTGGTAAAGCTAACATCAGCCCTTTTAGCACTTTGTTCAATTGCATCTCTTTGATCCTTTTATAGTTTGCCATACATACTTATTATGCATCACAGATACGGCGACCAGGCAGGAGATTTCACCTGTCCATCAGTAGCCGGAAGACGCGCTTTGAAACGTCCGTCAGTCGAAACTAGCTGCAATACAGTCCCCAACCCTTGGGTGGAGCTATAAATAACCATAGTGCCGTTAGGTGCGATACTCGGCGTTTCATCTAGAAACGTATCTGTCAAAACCTGAACAGATCCCGTAGCCAGATCCTGTTTGGCGATGTGCTGACTGCCACTCGCTGTGCTGACCATAACGATAAAAGTACCGTCAGGACTCACATCAGCGTCCTGGTTCTGTGAACCTTCCCAAGTCAGTCGTTGTGGAGCACCGCCATTAATATCAATTTTATATAACTGTGGGCGACCGCCCTGGTCCGAAGTATAGACCAGCGTCTTATTATCCGGCATCCAGCTTGGCTCAGTATTGTTACTGCGACCATCCGTTATCTGATGAATTTGCCCTGAGGCCAAATCCATCAAATATAAATTCAGGCTGCCCGTTTTAGATAATGCAAAAGCGAGCTTGGTGCCGTCTGGAGAAAATGCCGGTGCACCGTTGTGACGAGGAAACGATGCAATCTGACGCACAGCCCCTGTTGCCAGTGTCTGGATCACCAAAGAAGAGTGCCCGCCTTCAAATGTCACATAAGCCAGTTGAGAACTATCTGGTGACCATGCCGGTGACATTAAAGGTGCTGGTGAACGATGCACGATATTTTCGTTATAGCCGTCATAATCAGCAACACGCAATTCATACGGGTATTTATCTGTGGCTGTTTTCTTAACGACATAAGCTATACGAGTCGCAAATGCTCCCTTGATACCCGTCAGCTTTTCAAAAACTTCATTACTGACTGTATGCGCAGCATAGCGCAACCATTTTTTATCAACTTGAAATTGATTCTGAGCCAAGACCGAACCTGGCGTACCAACGACATCAACCAATTGATAGGAAACTAAATATTTACCATCAGCAGCAGGCTGAACCTGACCGACAACCACTGAATCTATCCCAAGGGCAGACCATGCGGCAGGCGTAATTTCAGATGCTGTGGTAGGTTGTTGTGGCATACGATCTGAAGTGATGGGATTAAACTTCCCACTGTTTCTCAAATCAGCTGCAACAATAGAACCAATTGCTTCAGGTGGATTATCCGCCCCAGTCCATTTGAATGGTACAACACCAATAGGACGGGCTGAATCAACACCCTCTGTAATTTCAATGCGAACTTCCGCACGGGCAACTGTTGCCCACAGCAGCAGAAAGCCCAATAATGCCTTAAACGTCAGTTTAAAAGTTTGCTTCATCATCTCTCCCTTATCGCGATCACCATGCCCGCAATAATCCGCCGGATTCTAACAAACGCCAACAAACAAAACCAGATACCTAAATAAAATCTGATGATTTTGTTTACATAGATAAATTATCCGCAGTTTTACCTAATAAATTGTCTATTATTACCAAATATTTATCTTACTACGGATTAAAGTCTAGTGAGAAGTTCTTGAAGTGCTCATAAATTTCTTCACTTGATGGGCGAGGCATTTTTTTTGCTAAACCAGCCGCACTAATTGCAGCCTGACATAATGCGGGATCTCCCTTGCCAGCTTTAATATCAATCAATAAACCATCGCGAGCCAACTTGATGTGCAACTGACAAGTAAGCCCTGCATACGATTTTGAATCATAGAAATTAGCCTGTATTGCGGCCTTTACTTGTCCAATATAGTTCTGAATATCTGATTCAGAAGCGCCACTTTTTTTGCCTCCGCCTTTACCTGCTGCGGATGCACCTCCCGGTTTAGGTGTGTCGGAAGTTAGCCCCCCTAACAAATCATCGACTGTCTGAGCCTGTTTGGCGTCTTCTGCCTTGGCTTTCGCTTTTGCTTTGGCCTCTGCTTTGGCTTTAGCTGCTGCTTCCGCTTTAGCTTTCTCTTCAGCCGCCGCTTTAGCCTTCGCTTCGGCTTCTGCTTTAGCTTTTGCCTCAGCCTCTGCTTTTGCCTTCGCTTCCGCTTCGGCTTTACGTTTCGCCGCTTCTTCAGCTTCTTTTCTGGCCTGAGCCTCGGCCTTTTGTCGAGCCTCTTCCTGTTCTTTCAGAATTCGTTCCTGCTCTGCTTTCGCTTTGGCTGCTGCTTTTTCTGCAATTTTCTGCTCTTGACGAGCTTTAGCGGCAGCAGCATCAGCCTGTTTTTTCTGCTCTTGCGCAACCTGCTGTGCCTTTATCCGCTCTTCTTCCGCAGCTTTCAGGCGCTCTTGCTCTTCCGCCTGCTTAGCCCGCAATTCAGCGGCCTGTTGTTCGGCTTTTTTCTTCCGCTGCTGCTCAGCCAGCTTTGCATTAGCCTGTTGCTGTTGCTGCTGGTTATATTGTTGAACTACGGCATTTGGATCGACCATAACCGCATCAATAACTGTACCACCGACTCCACCACCGCCCATCTCAGTTTTTTGTTCTAAAGAGCCCCAAATCAGAAACCCGAACAGGATAATGTGCAAAATAACTGAAATAATAATGGCGCGATTTAGCCTGCTGTTTTGCTTGTTTGTCTTTCCCACGCTCGACATCCAGAAACTTTAAGTGTAAGCCGCCATTCAGGCGCCAATAGGCTGAGTCATTAAACCCACTGATTTCACTCCCGCCTGACGAAGCATATTCAGAGCCTTGATGACTTCATCATAAGGAACTTCTTTTGAACCCCCAATCAAGAAAATTGTTTTAGGGTTAGCTTTTATCAGAGTTTGAGCTTCAGCAATAATTTGTTGCTCTGGTAATAATTCCAGACGCTCCTGATTAACAACCATGTTGTACCGCCCTACCCCAGAAACCTCTACTATAACGGGAGGATTATCAGTGCTGGAAACCGTTTTTGAATCCACTGAGTCAGGTAGATCAACTTCTACGCTTTGCGTAATAATTGGTGCGGTTGCCATAAAAATCAGCAGTAAAACCAGTAACACGTCCAGCAAGGGAACGATATTAATTTCGGATTTTAGCTCACGTCTGCGACTGCGAGTGCGCGCCATTCGCTTTTCCCCTTACTCTTTATTACGACTTGTTAGTATTAGAAACAAAAGCCTGACGGTGTAATATCGCCAGAAATTCTTCCATAAAATTGTCGTAAGTTTGTTCTAGTTTATTGACACGCTGATTCAGACGGTTATAAGCCATAACGGCAGGAATGGCTGCAAACAGACCGATTGCTGTTGCAATCAGAGCTTCTGCGATACCGGGCGCAACCATCTGTAACGTTGCCTGTTTCACTGATCCCAACGCAATAAAAGCGTGCATAATTCCCCAGACAGTCCCGAACAGGCCGATATAAGGGCTGATAGAACCGACGGTACCCAGGAATGGAATATGATTTTCCAGTGTTTCCAATTCACGGTTCATGGAGATACGCATAGCACGGGAGGCCCCGGTCAGAATAGCTTCAGGCGCATGGCTGTTTGCCTGATGTAAACGAGAAAATTCTTTAAAGCCAGAATAGAAAATTTGTTCAGTACCGCTTAATGAATCACGATGTGACTGACTCTCTTTATAAAGGCGAGACAATTCAATCCCAGACCAGAATTTATCTTCAAATGCTTCCACTTCCCGAGTAGCGGAATTCAGAATTCTTGTTCTTTGAATAATAATCGCCCAAGAGACGACAGAAAAACCAATCAGAATTAACAT
Organism: Xenorhabdus sp. PB61.4; assembly: GCF_963894935.1. Lineage (NCBI taxonomy): Bacteria > Pseudomonadati > Pseudomonadota > Gammaproteobacteria > Enterobacterales > Morganellaceae > Xenorhabdus > Xenorhabdus sp. PB61.4. Next base: position 4,176 of record NZ_CAWQJR010000160.1, on the reverse strand, counting down.
GATCAGCTGTACTAAAAAGCCTGCCTTCAGGAATAAATCTAGGATGTTCATGTCAGTCACTGCTTAAACTCCGCGACAATAGACTTTGGAAGCGCAATAGGCTTCATTTGAGATGAATTTACGCAGACGACCAGACATTCTGCGTTACTGATAACTACATCATTGCAATCAATTATCCGTTGAGTAAATGTCAGCGAAGCACCGCGGATATTTGTCACCTCGCACTCCACAACCAGCTGATCATCCAATCTGGCTGGCTTCCGGTAGTCAACGGTCATGCGACTGACAACAAAACCAATTTGTTCATCCAACATATACTTCTGGTGGAAGCCCTTATCACGCAACATTTCTGTGCGGGCTCTTTCATAAAAAGCCAGATATTGAGCGTGATAGACCACACCACTAGCATCTGTGTCTTCGTAATAAACACGGATAGGCCAACGGAACAACATATTACTCACACATAATCCTAATCAGACTAATTGACGCTGCCACTATACTTAAGACAATAGCGCTTTGGAATGGGTTGTTATTAAACTAGTCAAAAAAAATTTATGGACCAGTATCCTATAAAATTACAAATAGTTTACTTAAAGAAATGATATAAGCCAAAAATAAGGATTAAAAGTGCAGGTAATGGATGAAAGAAGAGACGCCAGACGAAATGTTCAGGATTAAACCCAACACCGAAAATAACCCCTGAACAAATTGCCCAAATCAGTAAAAGACCCTGCCATATCATCAACGAACTGGTGTTCGATGCAAATCGGGTCGGATCCCACAAAATACATAAAGCAAGCCCTAAAGCCATAATGAGGATAAGGGCCCTCAACAGGCCCTTATTCATTATTAGCTGATAAAGTCTATCAACCAACATTATTTTTTGTCACTCTCAGTTACTTTTTTTGACTCACTGTGCTCAAGAGCTAAAGCCGCAATAATGGCAAAACTACAAGCTAAGAGCGTTCCGAGAATCCAGGCAAAATACCACATGTGCTATGCTCCTTTAGTACAGTGAATGTTTGTTGTTTTCAATGTAACCCTTATCCAGCCGCCCGAAGGTTTTGTAGTAACACCAGATGGTGTATGACAAAACAATAGGAACGAAGATAAGTGCAACAACGAACATAATTTGTAGTGTCCACTGACTGGATGTTGCATCCCACATGGTCAGACTGACATTTGGATCAAGGCTTGATGGCATCACAAACGGGAACATGGATATCCCTGCGGTCAAAATAATGCAGGCAACCGTCAATGATGAGAACAGGAAAGCCCAGGCACCTTTATCCAGTTTGGTGGCTAACATAGTCAACAGAGGGAAAACCACACCCAGTGCAGGTATCGCCCACAATATCGGCTGGTTATTAAAGTTTATCAGCCATGCACCTGCCTGTTGAACCACTTCTTTATGTAATGGGTTAGATACGCCGTTTACATCCAGACCGCCAGTCACAACATAACCATCGATACCGTAAATCAGCCACACACCCGCCAGTAAGAAAGCCACCGCTGTGATTAACGCACAAACCTGTGTCGCAGTACGGGAGCGCAGGTGTAATTCACCTGTAGTACGCATTTGCAGGTAAGTTGCTCCCTGCGTAATGATCATCATCAAACTGACAATACCGGCGAGAAGACCATAAGGGTTCAGTAGCCCGAAGAAAGATCCTTCATAAGATACACGTAAATAAGAATCTACCGCCAGTGGCACACCCTGTAGCAGGTTGCCGAATGCCACGCCAATCACCAACGGTGGCACGAAACTGCCGACAACAATCCCCCAATCCCACATATTACGCCATTTTCTGTCTTCCAGTTTTGAACGATAGTCAAAACCAACCGGACGGAAGAACAGAGCCGCCAGTACCAGAATCATCGCGACGTAGAAACCGGAGAAAGCAGCAGCATATACCATTGGCCAGGCAGCAAATAATGCTCCACCGGCCGTGATTAACCAAACCTGATTGCCATCCCAGTGAGGGGCTACAGAGTTAATCATGATACGGCGTTCAGTGTCATTTTTGCCAATAACCCGCAACAGGACACCAACACCCATATCAAAACCATCGGTCACTGCAAACCCGATTAGCAACACACCAATCAGCAGCCACCATATAAATCGTAATACTTCATAATCAAGCATAAGTGGACTCCCGCTTACTCAATACTGTTCACTGAAGAATTCTTCGTTGAAGAAACGGCTTTTTGTTCAAAATGATAGCGCCCTGTTTTGAGACTACTTGGGCCAAGACGGGCAAATTTGAACATCAGGAACATTTCAGCAATCAAGAACAAGGTATACAGACCACAAATCAGTGCCATTGAGAAAATCAGATCCCCGACACTGCGTGTCGAAGCGGCAACCGCAGTTGGTAATACTTCACCAATTGCCCACGGCTGACGGCCATACTCTGCAACAAACCAGCCTGCTTCAACAGCAATCCACGGCAATGGAATACTGAACAGTGCTGCTCGCAACAACCACTTCTGCTGACCGATACGGTTACGGATAACACTGAAGAATGCCAGGCCAATAACCAACAGCATGATAAAGCCACAGGCAACCATGATACGGAATGCAAAATAGAGTGGAGCTACACGTGGAATAGAGTCTTTCGCAGCTGCTTTGATCTGTTCTTCTGTCGCGTTTGTTACCTCTGGAGTGTAACGTTTGACCAGCATACCGTAGCCAAGATCTTTCTTGCTTTCGTTGAATGCGCTACGTACTGCCGGATCAGTATTGCCTGCACGTAATTCTTCCAGTAACTCATAGGCTTTAAGACCGTTACGGATACGTTGCTCATGCTGACTCATCAAGTCACGCAGACCAATCACAGGAGTATCAGTTGAGCGGGTCGCTATAAGACCTAAGACGTAAGGAATATGGATGGAGTATTTATTTTCCATCTTATCCTGATCAGGAATACCTATCAGTGTGAATGCAGCCGGAGGTGCCTGTGTTTCCCATTCTGCTTCAATCGCAGCCAGTTTGGTTTTTTGTACGTCCCCCATTTCGTATCCGGATTCATCACCCAGTACAATGACAGACAATACTGCCGCAATACCAAAACTTGATGCAACTGCAAAAGAACGCTTAGCAAACGGAATATCCCGCCCTTTAAGCAGATAGTAGGAGCTTATTCCCAAGACGAAAACCGCGCCTGTCACATAACCAGCAGCAACAGTATGAACGAATTTCACCTGAGCAACAGGGTTCAGCACAAGCTCGCTAAAGCTCACCATTTCCATACGCATGGTTTCAAAATTGAAATCAGATGCAATCGGGTTTTGCATCCAGCCATTCGCAATCAGAATCCATAAAGCAGAGAAGTTAGAACCTAATGCAACCAGCCATGTTACCGCCAGATGCTGTTTCTTGCTGAGACGATCCCAACCGAAAAAGAATAAGCCAACAAATGTGGATTCAAGGAAGAAAGCCATCAGGCCTTCAATGGCTAATGGTGCACCAAAAATATCACCAACATAATGTGAGAAATATGACCAGTTTGTTCCGAACTGGAACTCCATAGTCAAACCTGTTGCAACACCCAGAGCAAAGTTAATACCAAATAACTTACCCCAGAATTTCGTCATATCTTTATAGATTTGCTTGCCAGACAGGACATATACCGTTTCCATTATCGCAAGCAAGAACGCCATGCCGAGCGTCAATGGTACGAATAGAAAATGGTACATAGCAGTTAAGGCAAACTGTAATCGTGACAGTTCGACAATATCAAACATCTTGACTCCTTGCTCCTAGCAGGAAGACACCGACTTGCGGCAACCCGACTTCATTAAATGAAAGTCTCGTAACTACCAGCAATAAATGCCTCAAACACAACAACAAATTATTAAGTAAATTAAATCCAGTATAAATCTCAATAATATTACGCCTATATTCACACACAATAAATAGCTTTTACGTGACTCAGACTAGAATTCTGAATACAGACCAACAGTGCCGTTCATTTATGAGGTAATATCTCTTTATTCTAGATCAATTAAATCAATTTAAGCGAACAGAATTTATAGTAATAAATTGATTTTAGTCATTTTTTTCATTTTCTTGTTAAGTATTACAGCTATTATTTCATTACAGTTGATTTAGTGTTAATTATTTGTTGCCAATAATGCCTGTTAATATATTTTTTGCTGTGAAAAGCATTATAA